>JBEKIK010000010.1:0-12922 GCA_050011795.1 Thermoguttaceae bacterium
CGAGTTGTCCATGCGGAGTTTTTGCAGCCGTAGATCGCCGTCGTCCACGTGACGGCCGAGTGGACCGCCGTAATCGGGCTCGCGCAATCCTCCCGCGCGCAGTTCCGCGTACCGCAGGTCCCACTGGGCAAGCGTGATCCGTCCGGGCGCGTCGTTCATCTTAGCATCTCCAGAAATGCTTCAATTCGGCCCTGTATGCGATTCGAGGCGCCGGCGTTGTTGGATCCTGCATCGATTTCCAGCACCGGCAGCAGACTCCAGTTTTTCAAGCGATGCAGTTCGGCGTGCCAGAGGTCGCACCAAACGTACCGGCGGAAGATGATCCCGCGGACTTGGCGGGCGGCCAACTCGCGGCCCAGCCATTCGAAAAGCCCACTGTCGGGCCGGCGAAAGGCGTCCGGAATGTGATCGAAATAGGCCTCGGCCAATTCCTGCAATGGATTGGATGCGACTTTCGCCGGATCGAACCGCCGGGGCAGCGTTCGCTCGCCGCTTTCCGTGGCATCGAGCGCAACGCGGCCGCCGGCTCGTTCGATCAAGTCAAAGAACGTGTAATCCGGCTCCAACAACGGACCGCCGAGAACGGCCAACGAAATTCCTTTCGGAGGGGACTGTCCCAATTTTCCGAGCACCATGCGTGCATGGTCGGCGAAAATGGGACTGTCGCCTTCCGAAACTCCTTCCGACATCGCACAACCGCGAACTTCAGCCGCCGCTTCGGCGAATTCTCGGGCCGAAAGCCTGTCCCGAGCGGCTAACAAAGCACCCCGCGCACGATCATACGCCAACATCACCTCCGCCAAATCAATATCGCCCGGCGGGTTTCCGCCCAACTCAACCAAGAATCGGCCCAGCCGTTTAAGTTCGTCAAGGTATAGTTTCCGCGCCTGGGCCGTTTGCCATGTGGAAGGCACGTTCAGCAGAAAGACCGGGCAATTACCGCGACTTTCGATCACCGCGGCCGCATAGCGTATCTGATCGCAAACGGTCGTCAGCACCAGGGCGCCGGAGGCGATGCCCGAGAGCGCCGCGTCGATAATCGCCCCGGCAAACGGGCAAATTCCGCGTGTAACCGCCATCGATGGCCCGCCGGATTCCGTCCCCGGCCGCAGCCAATGCGGGCGCAAACCATGTGCCGCAATCCATTCGGCTGGAACAAAAGGGCTGCTATATGCGATCGTTTTCATTGATCTTTATAAAGCCGTGACGGGCACCAACGGGCACCATGCGCATCATGGTCGGTTGGTCGGTCGCGCTTTGGTTGCGACATATTTAGCCCCCGGCGAACACACCGGGGGTTTGGGTTGCGGCCGTAGGTCGCATTAAGGTGCGGATCGTCGCGCCCGAACGGTTTCAAACAACGCTTCCACGCGGACCGCGATCCGGGCGGAATCGGAGGGCGAGTAATCGGTTTCGATGCGAAGATATGGCAATCCCAATTCTTCCTCGGCGTAGCGTCTGATCCGATGCGATTCCACGTCATAGGTAAGGCAGGCCTGCCATATCAGCTCGATGACGCATTCGGGCCGATAGTCCGCCGCCAGTTTGCCCAGGACCTCGAGCCGGCGGTCGTTGGGCGTCATGACGGAGCAGGGCAGGTGGAAGTATTTTTCGGCCAGTGCCACCAACGGATCGGCCGCGTTTTCGTCCACGTCGTCCAAAAGCGGCTTCAAGCCCGTACAGTTTTCCATCGCCACCACCGTTCCGCCGCAATTCTCGACAATATCGATCACGCGTTCCGCTCCGTGGACCATGGGCACGCCGGTCATTTGCACCCGCACCCGGCCGTTTTTCTTAACGGCAGGCGAATCGCACTCTTTCTCGGATAAAGCCTTTCCGCACCGACCGCGAAAAGTATCAATAACCAGTTCGTACTGTCGCAGGGCCTCGGGCATGGCCCAAATACTGCTTTTGCAATCGAGCAATTGCCGGCCGCTTAGCGGCGGATGATCGGACTTCATAAGCCCGGCCAATTCCCGGCGCAGCGCCCGTTCGCGGTTCAACAGGCAAATGGACTGGCGTATTTTGTCGTCCGTGATCTCCGTGGAAAATCGTTTCGATAAAAAGTCGCGAAATTCCCGCAATTCCTCAATCCAATACTGAAGGGCATCGGCATCGCCGGATTTATGCGGCAGTTCCAGGACGTACATCGGCCGAGATTCGGCCATTAACTCGTACATCTTTTTCTTGCCGTCGCAGGTGGTTTCGCCCACTACAAGATCGGCCATTTCCAGAAAGGGGTTGCTGCGCTCGACGTGAAATCCGTAAGTAGACTTGATAAGCGGGCAAAGATTGGCCGGTAAATACTGCTCGGCCGCCGGAATCGTTTTGGCCGAGCCGCCGCAAAGACAGACCGGCACGGCCCCGGCAGCCATGATCAATTCCCGCGGCGTGTATTCGCACATAATGCCGACCACCGGCCGGCCGGCCGCCTGCTCGGCTTTTGCATACTCGTAGCAATGCTCGATCATCCGGTCGAACCAGGCAAAAGGTCCCTTGCCGATTGCTACGGCTTTTGTATTACAACAGGATTCGGCCATAAACGCATTAGCTCCTCTTGCGGGCAACAAACAGCCCTTGCACGATTTTGCCCGCATGGGCAAGATCGCGTGCGAAGTTCATCTCGGCACCCAAGGCCTCCATCATGGGAACGTCAAAACCGATGATTTTCAAAGCGTCGTAAGTAAGTTGCATATTGAGCATGTTTAGATACAGGTCCACGCAGGGCGCGAATCTGCCGGTATCCTCGGCCACAAGCACGTCGCATCCATTCTTGGCCAACAGCGAGGCGTAACCTTCTGTATCAAGAATGTTTGGAAACTTCATGAATTTCAAAAATCGCTCCGATTCCCCATCGATAAGCGGCTGGCGGCCTTCAACCCAGTCGGTAAAGGCAATAGTGCCGCCCGGCTTGACCAGCCGGACCGCTTCGGCGATCAGTTGCGTTTTGTCGGCCACGTAACACCAGGCGTCTTCGCCCCACACGAAATCGGCGCTTGCGCCGGGCAGGGCGGTGTTGCAGGCGTCGGCCAAGATAAACATGATCCGATCGGCAAGTCCTTCGGCCATGCACCGGCTGCGCCCGCGCTCGACAACGGTTTGCGTGGCGTCCACGCCCGTCATCCGCGCCACGTTGCGGAAACGAACCAGGAAACGCATTCCAGCGCCGTTGCAGCAGCAAAGATCCACGCCGGTCGTGCCCGGTCCGATTCCGGCTTTTTCCGCCAGGTCCATGGACGATTGGAACCCGCCGATATGGATCTGTTGACCCATTACCAGCTCCCACAAATCGCCCTCTGGACCACTGTAAACCGCTTGAACTTCGCTAAGGCCGATGTTGGCAATACTTTTCATCGAAATACCTTTTAATAAACAGCTAGTATGTGATGGCCCCGGTTCCTTTATTTATACCTGATTAACATGTTCCATGCCACTGGTTTAAAAAACAACCCCGCCGATTTCCATAATGGATATCAGCGGGGTGTGGTTATTATTGGATTAAGTGTTATTTATTTTGTGTCGCTTTTTTTAGCCTCCGGGTCCGGCGGCAGTTGATCGACCGGCACGTCGCGGGCGCTCAAATCACCGTAGACCACCCGGCCCTGTTTGGAATCCTTTGGCACGTACCAAAAGACAGGCGTTTGGGCATCGCCCAGTTTCACACCTTTGCCGGCGTACTTCCAGCCTTTGTTTACGGCTAAAAACATGCCCATCCTTCCGAAGACGCCGCCTATTTCCGTCCCTTTTTTCGTCCATTTCTGCGATATTTCATTTTGGGGAGTCTTCCCCATCCCTCTTTCTATGGCCGACTGTTTCCCGAGATAGAAAGATAATTTCATCCCTAAACTCATACCATTGATCGAATCGGGGAAATCGCCGTTATCCATGTCCGTTAGGATGCGGAGGGCTACGATCACGTCTTTTTCGCCCGCCCCCGAAAAATCCATATTCATATCCATTTCTTGCAATTTATATCCTTCCGGAGGAGTCAGCGAGAAGAGCGACTCATCCAAGGGGACGTCGAATTGGAAATCGCTATATACGAATTCCATTGTTCTTTCGCCCTTGGCATCTATGTTGGTGATATCCGGAATTTTCATTTGTATTTCAACCGTTACCGGTACGCCCGATTCCACATCGGCCCAAAAAGTGATGGATTGATTTTCATCTTTGAAGCGGAATCCTTTTACCTCCTTGCCGTTCATGGTTTTCGGGCCTAAATCTTCCGCTTTGGAATTTTGAATGATCTTTTTAAACACCGCCAGCCAGTCGCACCGCACAGCACTCTTGGGCTGCCCTTTAATGTTTAATAGGAAGGCCGATTTAGTCGCGGGAGTCAGCGAGAGCATCTTTCCCGCCTGAAAATCCATAATCATCACACTCGAACCGATCTCGGAGCCGATCTGCGAACTCATCTCCTGGCGGATTTGTCCGGAATCAAGATTCATGATTTTGATGTTCATGTTCACGTTCATACCACCGGGAAAAGGCATGTTGATTCGGCCCGTGCAGACCATGGTTTTGGCCTTTTGGATGATCGCCGAGAATTCCGCAAAGGCGACGTTGCCTTGCATCAACGGGGCGACGATCAAATATGCCGCGATCAAAACAAGACAACACGCGGCTAATGTCGTAATAGATTTAATGGGATTTTTCATAATGATATTCCTGATTTTTTGTAATTGTGATAATGGTTGGTAATAAGAACCATCGGAAGATGGTTGATCGGATGCTTCCAGGGTGCGTTGCACGCACTCCGCGTTGTCAATATCCATGGTGCGTTGCACGCACGCTACATTAACCTTTGCCGCTTGAAGCAAAGCATCTAGCAACTTCGGCGGTGGCCCCGGCGGAACCGGCATTGACCGGAGTTCCTCCGCGGCGCGATCCACGATGTCGGAAAACGATTCTGGTTTTTTATCGATCATGGTTCGGCCTCCGTTACTGTTCGGGGGCGATAACGTGTGAAAGCATCTGTCGTAAACTCTCTTTGGTGCGGTGCAACAATGCCCCCACCGAATTTGGATTGATTTCCAAACTTTCGGCAATCTGGCTGTATTCCAATTCCGCCAGATAACGCAGGCAAAACGCCTCGGCCTGTAGCTTTGGCAATTCCACCAACGATTGGAGCAGTTTTTGCACCAGTTCCGAGCCTTGTGCCAGGCGCTGCGGATCGGGCCGCAAATCCGGAAGATTGTTCCAGTCCGGCGGAACCGGTTCGCGCCGGGCGGAGTTTTGATATCGCTTGCGCAGGCAATCTAATGCCCGGGCAGTCGCTATCCGCTGCAAAAACGCCCCCCAATGCTCGACCGGTTTGGAATTTCCAAGCCGCATTGCCGAGAGAAACGTCTCTTGCACGCAATCGGCCGTGTCGTCCCGGTTGCCTACCAGGCGATATGCAGTCTTCCAGATTGCCGGGCTATAATCCCGGACAACTTGTTGCCAGTCAGTCACTTAAGTGCGCCCTTTCCGCGGAATTCATCGCACAAGTCTCATCATATTAGTCGAATAATAGCCCCAACATAGTGCAAAACTGACAAAAATTTATCATGGGAATTTCCGCCCTCTATTTGGGTGGGTATATAACTAATCCCGCAAAATTAAAATATATTGATCAATATGAACATAAACAGGTGCGACAGTACGGAGAAATTGCATTGCAGCAAGTAAATATCACCCTTGGCACTGCGGGTCACATCGATCACGGAAAAACCGCGCTGGTAAAATGCCTTACCGGGTGCGAAACCGACCGGCTGAAAGAGGAAAAAGAGCGAGGCATGTCGATCGATCTGGGATTTGCCCCTTGTAAAATCGCCGACATGCAAGTCGGCATCGTAGACGTGCCGGGCCATGAAAATTTCATAAAAACCATGGTCGCCGGCGCAAGCGGAATGGACGGCGTGATCCTGGTCGTGGCCGCCGACGACGGCGTAATGCCCCAAACACGCGAACACTTGGAAATCCTCACCCTGCTGGGCATCCGGCATGGTATCACGGCCTTGACCAAGATCGACCGCGTCGAGCACGATCGTCGCCAGGGCGTATGCGCCGAAGTGGTGAATTTCCTGCAAGGCACGTTTTTGGAAGGCGCCCCGATCCTGCCCCTATCGAATGTGACCGGCGAAGGGTTCGATCGATTTCTGGAATCGCTTTGGGACCTGGTTCGGGCGATAAAACCCAAGCGGACAGACGGCGTGTTCCGCATGCCGTTGGATCGGGCATTCTCGATTCAAGGTTATGGAACCGTCGTGGCCGGCATTCCGGTATCCGGTTCGGCTCGTACCGGCGATGAAGTCGTCCTGTTGCCGCAAAATCTTGCCGGACGGATCCGCCGAATCGAGGTCTATGGCCAGGCAAGCGACGCGGTCATGGCTGGCCAGTGCGCTGCGCTTAACGTGGGCCACTGGGATCATCGGACGATCCGCCGTGGCGATGTCCTTACTCTGCCCGGGTATTTCGCTCTGCAAGAATGGTTTGTTTGCACGCTTAGGCTGTTGCCACGAGATAAGTTGTTCCTTAAAACCGGTGCCGAGGTAAAATTTCACACCGGCACGTCCGATGTCGCCGCAATGTTCTACCCGATGAAGGGCACCCACATGGAAGGCGGCATGGAAGGTCTGATCCAGGTCAGGACGAAAACTCCACTGGTTGCCGGGCGGGGCGACTATTTCATACTGCGCACGCCGTCGCCGGTGCGGACCATCGGTGGAGGCCGGATAGTCGAGGCGGTCGATCGAAGGTTGAAAGGAAGCCGTCCGGAGATATATCAAGACCTTCAAGAGCGGGCCGAAGCGATGCCGGACGAACGCCGCTTTGTCGAGTATTGCGTGCGCAGGGCCGAGTCGTTGGCCGTCGCCGAGCAGACGATTGCCATACGAGCCAAAGTGCCTCGCGACCGCCTACAAATTATTCTCTCGGATTTGGCAGAGCGGAAAATAATTTTTACCTTATCCCAGGGCATTTACATTCACCGCGATACCGCGGCAGAGGCCGAAAAAAGGATTCTGGACCTGGTCGCCGATTTTCACCGTCAATCGCCCGAAAGTCCGGGATCAGCCGCCGAGCAACTTCGCCAATCGTCGGCAATCGATAAATCGGTGTTCGACAGTCTGGTTGCCCGATTGAAGAACGAAGGCCAGCTTGTGGAAACGAACCAGCGCCTGGCCTTGCCCGGGCATCGCAGCACGTTTCGCGACGAAGACGCCGTGATTTTGGACAAGATCGAAGCATTGTTCCGCGAGCTGGGTTTTCATCCGCCGAGTTTTGAAGAAATCTCTCAACATACGGGCTGCACGCAGGATAAAGTCGAAAAGATCATTAAAATCCTTCGCGAGCACGGGCGTCTCGTCGAGGTGGAAAAGGGCGTGCTATTTCACGCCGAGGCTGTTGATCGCGCCCGCGAAATCCTCCTCGCCCATCTTCAAAAGGAAGGCCGCCTGGAAAGCGTGCAATTTAAATACCTGCTGGATACCACGCGGAAATTCGCCCTGCCGATGTTGGATTATCTGGACCGTCTCGGCCTCAGCCGCCGCGTTGGCAATACCCGTTTTCCCAAGTAGATGCCACATACAATGTAGGCGGCACACGCCGTGTGCCGGTCCCGCTCACGGTGTGCGGTCTACATTCCTTGACCCAATAAAAACTATTTCTATTGGACGTCTTCCCCACTCCGGCCACTAGTGCATTGTCAACCCATAAAATTGGGATTATTGTTTCAAAATGCGTCGCATAATTGCAGGCGTTTCCATATTAGCAATCCCAAAATCATGCTGTGACGCTGCACTAGTATAGTATAGGGACCATGGCAAACAACCTTCCGATAGACGCCGACCTGGTGGCCAAAACACTGGCGGGCGACCGCGAGGCGTTCGCTTGCCTTTACGACCGCTACGCCCGGCTCGTACGGGCGGTTGTATACGGCGTGGCAATGGACTGGCCCATGGTCCAGGACATGACGCAGGAGTGTTTCCTGCGGGCGTACAAAAACCTAGAGCGGCTGCGCGAGCCGGATCGGTTCGGTCACTGGATCGTAGGCATCGCCCGGCAGGTTGCCAGGGAGCGAAAGCGAACTGTCCGCCGCGACCGGCATATGTTTGTCGGCAGCGACGATTTGGAAGTTCCGTTTAAGATGGATGTTGCGGGCGCGATCGAGTCCGCCGAGGAAACAGAACTTGTGTTGCGACGGCTTTCCGAACTACCGGAGCGGGAACGGCTCGCCATCCACACATTCTTCCTTCAAGAGTGCGATGCCCGGCAGGCAGCCGAACTGCTTGGTCTTTCGCGATCCGGCGTGTATGCCTTGCTGGAACGTGCCCTGGCACGATTGGCCGCCCTGGTTCGCCGCCATGAAGTGAAGAGGGAGGCAAAATAAATGGCTTGTTTATCTCAAGAACAATTAGTACATCTTGCCAAGGGATTGACCGACGATGCCGATCTGACTGCGCATTTAAAAGAATGTAGCTCATGCCGGGAGCGTGAGGAGACAATGCGGTCGTTCGTGCATCAACTAACGGTGGCACACGCCAAGTTCGATAGCGGACATGAAGAAGCACGAGAGCGGCTTATGGCGCTTCTGCCGCCAAGCCGGCCGTTGGAGCCGACGAGGTCGAGAAATCGTATTACACATTGGATAGGAGAACTTACCATGAGACAGCGGATTATAGCATTAAGCGGCGTTAGTGCAGCAGCCATTTTGGCGATTCTATTGCTTTGGTTAGGAAGTGCCGCAACGCCAGTCTCGGCAATGGAGAAGATGGCAGAGAGCATCCGAAAGGCGAAATCCTACAAGATGAAGGAGTCCGTGCAAGTATTGACCAGGGACGATCCCGGAAAACAATTTGTTAAAGATCAACAGACTGACATCGTAACTTATTGGATGGCATCCGGATCAACACGGAAAGAAATTACGTATTCGCGAAGAGGTATTGAAATCAACGGCAAAACAACTCTTGCCCCGACTTGGAAAGGACCGGGGCCGGAAACCATACAAATTTATCCACCAGATAAGCTGGGCATATGTATTGATAATCAAACCAAAACCTTCGCTCGCTTTCCGGGACGGTGGAAACAATTGACTGGCACTGTACAACCCGAAAACTGGAGCAATTTATCGGTCGAAGCTGACAGAGATTTAGGTATCAAGGAAATTAACGGCAAAAAAGCACACGGATTCGAGATGGATATTAAGAAAATATCGCCTAATTATCCCGACCCCGGTATAGCAGAAATATGGATAGACTTGGAATCCAATCTGCCAGTCCATGCCCGTTACAATATAGGCCCGGGAGATATTTTATCGGAAGTCTGGTTTATAGTTGATTTTCAGTGGAATATTGACTTAGATCCCAAACTCTTCGATCCAATTCCACCGGAAGGCTATACTGACGCCACAAAAACTCCACCTACATTGGAGGAGCAAGTCAGCGAAATCATTAAATCATTTAATATCTATGCTGAAGAAATCGATGGGCGTTATCCTTCCGAAGACGGCTGTGATTTTGCACAAACAGCCAATATAAAGTTAAATGCCGCAAAATATGATAAATTGCCAAAACCACCGCCCGTATCTATTGTTAAAAAAAGGGAAGAGAAGATTAAAAAGGCGGAAAAAGGATGGTTGTTATGTAGTGAATTGCAGCATTACAATTCTGCCTTTGCTTATCACGGAAACTCTGTCAGCCCACAAGACAAAGACAAAGTACTATTGCGCTGGAAGCTCGACAACGGCAAATACGCCATAATCTACGGCGACCTACATTACGAGACCGTGACGGCGGAAAAACTCCATTCGTTGGAAGGAAAATGAGACTCTAGGCTGGTGGCTGACTGCCGACCCTCCATGCTGATAAATACGGCCTAAGCCGTCTTTTGTGACGGGGCCGATCCGTCGGAAAGTGGATTTAATCCGAAGCGATACGAACTGCATCGATTACCTAAGTTAAGTAGCCTGGACACGGCCAGGGCCAGTTCCGTGAAATCGGAGCTTTTTTCCACGCAGGCCGCGGCGAAGCGCGAGCGGCGGTCTCTGGTGCAAGTGTCGTCGTTCGACGTATAAAGGATTATGGGAATACCGGGGTCGAGGGCGTGGATCTGCTCGGCCGCGTCCAGGCCGCTGTTTTGCGGCATGTGGATATCGAGGATTGCCAGGTCCGGTCGTTCGGCCTTGACCGCGCCGATGGCCTCAATGCCGTTGCGTGCGAGCACAATGCGATAGCCTTCCTCTTCCAGTATCCGTTTACATATCTCGCGAAATCCTTTGTCGTCGTCTGCGAAAAGAACAGTTTTCATAAGCCATTACTCCGGTTTTGATGCCCATTCGATTGTTGCAAAACTCTCTCACTCTAACCCTCTCCCGGCACCGACCGAAGGTTGGTCGGGCGAGGGGACTTTGTCTCTTGTTTATCATCAGCCGCGGGAATCCAGACCGCAAAGGTAGTGCCTTGGCCGTCCGATGATTCAAGCACCAGGCGTCCGGCGTGGCGTGTCATGATCCCGGCGGCGATACACAGGCCCAGCCCGGTTCCACTTTCCTTGGTGGTGAAAAAAGGCTCGAAAAGCCTCTGCCGGACGTCCTCGGGCATTCCCGGCCCGGTATCTTGGATGCGGACCACAACCATCTGTCGCGCGCCCGGATCGCAAGCGGAACCGGCAATGACTCGGATCTCGCCGCCCTTGGGTATTACATCGATTGCATTATTCAAAAGATTGATGAAGACTTGCTTTAATTGTTTCCCATCGCCCATGATCGGCGGTAATTCGGCCGTGTATTTTCGCACTGAATTTATTCGGCTTTCTTCGAATCGGCGGCCGACGAGTTCCAGCGTTTCGTCCAACAGCGGGGCTATTTGCAGGGATTCGATATTCAAAGGCCGGGGCCGGGAGAATTCGAGAAAGTCCCGCACGATGCAGTCCAGGCGCGTTATTTCGTCCGATACCATTTCCAAATCGCGGCATAGTTCCGGGTCGGTCTTCCGCTTTTTTTGAATTGCAGTTAACCACAATTTGACCGCGATGAGCGGATTACGGATTTCGTGGGCCACGCTGGCCGCGAGTTTTCCCACGGACGCCAGTTTTTCGGCGCTCAGCGCTCGCTGCCTGCTGCGCCGCAAGGCCGATCGGGCGTTTGTCACGTCGGACATCAAAGTACGAAAATAAAAACCGGCGGCGCCGAATTCATCATCGGGGGGATTGGCGGCGTCGGATCGGCTGGCATCGGCGAACGTGCGGGCGTCCGCTATCATTTTCCGCAGCGGAGCGTGCACGCCGCGAATAAACAGCCACAACAGTCCGCATCCCGAAACGGCCGTTAATCCGACAAAACTGCCTACTATCCACATGAGATGGGTGGTTTTGGCCTCGGAGCGGGCGGTCGCCGTGTCGATGTAATGCTCGATGTATTCGATAAATTCTTCACATGTATCGTTGACACGATCGCTTATGGGATCCAATTCTTCGAGCAAGACTTGCTTGGCTTTTACCGTCTCTCCCTTGTCGAAAAGGATAAACACTTGTTCTCGCTTTTCGTCGAATTCGCGGTAGTCTTTTTCCAATTGTCTGAGAATAGCGAGTTCCTTGGAATCGTGGGTCGTGGTCATGGCCGTGGCAAGCCATTGCTGGAAAAGCTTTTTTTTGTATGCCAGAGCGTTCAGCCAACGCCTGTTGCCGTTATCGAGTATAAATGATTCATCGTCCGCGTTCTGTTTTAACAACGAGCTTTCCACTTTCTCGGCTTCACGCATGCTGGGCAGATTATCTTCGGTCATCTCCCGCATCAGGATTGCCATCTGCCAATTAGTAAATAAACCTAGGATGCTGCTAAGCAAGGCCAGGACAGTCACCGCCAAAATTGACGTGTAAAGCTTGGTGGTCAGTTTCATATTCGCATCAGGCTCCATGTGCCCATAGCGTGCTCCATATATATAGTCTATACGTCCAATTGCCTCGGAGTGTTTTTTTATATCTTAATTACGCAAATAATTCAAATCTCATATACCACTTCAGCATCATCAGCCCAACCCCGGCCTTGCCGGCAACCCGGCGCTTGGAACGATGTGAGCTGAAACGACCCGATTCGAACAACTGGGAATCCAGGAAAAGAACTTGACTCCGGAAATCGCCGAGCAATTAGACGTGTCAGCCAATGACGGGATTTCAATCGCCGACGTCCCTTCCGTCAGGCCCGCCGATTTTGCACCAAACTTCAGACGGCGGTATCCGCTCGCTGTTCTTTGATGATGATCTATAGGAACTTTGTCTGGGCGAGGATTGCCTGAATGAGGTGAAACCATCCAAAAAAAGGCACCAAAAGTGAAACTGGGTAGGATGTATGCGTTTTAACAGCCGAAACAATACCGATTGTTCCGGTAATATGGGTTCTGCCGATATTGATAAAAAGTCCGTTTTTGACTTCTATGACTTAAAGGATAGCAAGGATGCTCCAAGCACTTCGACCACGACAAGCTTGCATGGCGGCCGTTGCCTCGCTGGTTGTCTTGTTCACCGGATGTACGAGTTTACATGAATATGTGCACAACGGCTTTAAAGTAGGGCCCAACTACTGTCCGGTCGCGGCCCCGGTGGCCAACAACTGGATCGATGCCGCCGACGTCCGCATCCGCGGCCAGTGCGAAGATATAAGCCAATGGTGGACCGTATTCAACGATCCAGTGTTGAACAACCTGATTGCCTGCGCTTATCGGCAAAACCTCACGGTGAAGGAAGCCGCTTTCCGCGTGCTTCAGGAACGATATCAGCTCGCTATCGCCAGGGGAGAATTATTTCCGCAATCGCAAACCGCTTCAGGAAGTTACCTGCGTACCGGATCGGGCACGACAGGGTTCTCCGACCTGTGGAACTTCGGTTTCAATTTGCAATGGGAGCTTGATTTGTGGGGCCGCCTGCGCCGGGCAATCCAGGCGGCGGA
>JBEKIK010000010.1:12943-14462 GCA_050011795.1 Thermoguttaceae bacterium
GATCAGTTGGGGGCTTCCGTCGCGGACTACGACGATGTAATGGTCACGATGCTGGGCGATATCGCCTCGAATTACGTGACGATTCGAACCGATCAAGAGCGTATCAGATTGCTTACCGAGAACGTGCGCGTGCAAAGGGATATTTACGAGTTAACCAAGACGCGTTTGGGGGTTGGCACGCTTGCCGAGTTGGATGTCCAGCAGGCCGAAAGCACCTTGAAGCAGACCGAAGCCGCCATTCCTTCGTTGCTGATTGCCATACGTCAGGCCAGCGATCAATTGTGCACTCTGCTGGGCATACCCCCGGCCGATTTAATGTGTATGTTAGGCGACGCGTCGATTCCCACTACTCCGCCGGAGATTGCCATCGGCATCCCATGCGAAATGCTCCGTCGCCGCCCGGACGTCAGGCGCGCCGAACGCAATGCCGCCGCACAGGCCGAACAAATCGGCATCGCACAAGCCGATCTTTATCCCATATTCTCCATTAACGGCTCGATGGGATGGTCGGCCCAGAATTTCCCGGACCTATTTAAACCCCAATCGTTCTATGGCAGCGTGGGCCCCTCGTTTAATTGGAAAATTCTCAACTATGGGCGAATCGTGAATAACGTCCATTACCAGGACGCGAAGTTCCAAGAACTGATAGCGACCTATCAAAACACCGTGCTTCAGGCAAACCAGGAAGTCGAGGACGGACTGGTCACATTCCTGCAAGCCCAAGATCGCACTAAGATGCTGTACGACAGCGTAAAGGCCGGCGAAATCGCCCGCGGCATTACGTTGCGGCTTTACGAGGTGGGTCAAACCGGATTTGACTTCAACCGTTATGCCCTGATCGAACAGAATCTGATAACACAGCAAGACGCCTGGGCGCAAGCCCGGGGCCAGATTGCCCAAGGCCTGATTTCAGTTTACCGGGCATTAGGCGGCGGTTGGGAAATTCGCCTTAATCCGCCGCCGGTCCAGGATATGGTCCTGCCCGTCACACCGCCCCCCGGCGCTGAACAACCCGGCGCCCCGGCCGCCGGCGCAGCGCCGGAAGCAGTGCCCACTCCGCCCAACCCGATGCCGGAACCGACTAATACGCCTAATCAACAATAACCGTAAAACCGAAACCGCTCGGCCGCGGTCGTGCGCGGGCGAGCGGTTTGCTTGAATTCGATCTTGGTCGACCGGCTTAAGAGACCATTTCTTTTAAGGCCCGAAGTGCGCGGACTTTTACCTTCACCGAAGCCGGTTTGGCCAGACGATCTTCCAATTGCTTGGTGAAAGGATTCAGCCAGCCTTTCTGTGCCGGCCTGGCGGGAACCTTTTTCTTCTCGATCTTCACCAAGCCGTGCAAGGCAAAGATACCTGGTCCGCGGATGCTCAGATTCTTCTTGATTTCAGCGGTTAACGCCTCGAGCACCTCGGCTACCTTTTTCTTGGGCAGGTCGGTTGCGGCGGCGATGTTGCTGAGAATCTCGGTCTTCGATGGGGCTTTCTTGGCTGCTTTGGCCATAAACTATTTCCCTCC
>JBEKIK010000011.1:0-12560 GCA_050011795.1 Thermoguttaceae bacterium
TGGCTATTCAGGAAGATCGTCTTGCCCGCCGCGCGCAGCCGGACGAGCAACTCGCGGACATCGCGCCGGCCGACCGGATCCAGGCCGTCGGTGGGCTCGTCGAGCACGACCAGGTCCGGGTCATTGACCAGGGCCTGGGCCAGGGCGATTCGCTGCTGCATGCCTTTGGAATAGACTCCGACTTTCACGTTGGCCCATTTTTCCAGGCCGACAATTTCCAGCAACTCGCCGGCGCGTCGCTTGCGGGCACGCCGGTCCACTTTCGTCAGAGCGGCAAAGAACTCCAAGGCCTGCCGCCCCGTGAGATAGGGCGGAAAGCGATGGTGCTCGGGCAAGTATCCCACCCGCGCAAGGGTCGGCTTGTGCCCGATCGGGCGACCCAAAATCGTACCCTCGGCCCTTGTCGGGCGCACAACGGTCATCATGATCTTGACCAGCGTGCTCTTGCCCGCCCCGTTGGGACCCAAAAGCCCGAAGATCTCCCCGAACCGCACCTGCATTTGAATCCCGCGCAGGGCCTGTACTCGGCGCTGAAACGTCTTGGCAACATCCCGCAGATCAACGGCCAGATCAACCATGAAGGCTCCAGTTTTCAGTTATCAGTAATCAGTTTTCAGTTGCCCTCGGGCGTTTTCATGCGGAATTCCCTAGCGGCAAACACAAGCGCGGTCGCCAAGGCCATCACCAGGCCCGCGCCCAGCAGCGCTAGCACGCAGGTCCGCGCCTGCGGGGCAGTGGCCAGGTCGATGGCCCAGTCCTTACCGCTTGCCGGCGCCATCCAGCGCAGCACCAGCACGCGGAAGTAATACATCACCGTCAGGCGTCTGACCACGGTATCGAGGCTGGCCAATATCCCTTCAAAAAAGATGATGTAAGCCACGCCCACCAAAAGCGAACGCCGCATGAGCACTCCCAGAAGTCCGAATAGTCCGCAGTAGCCGACCTGAACCAGGGTCAGCAATACGGCCGTTTTCAGGGCCAGTTCGCTCCATGGCGAGGCCGCCGGTCCGCCCGCCGTTGAGGCGATGACCGCATAGGTGATTGCTGTGAACGCCGCCGTCAGCACCGAGGTAATTAATATCGTCGCCAGCAGCGTGGTCAGATATAGTGCCCAGCGCGGCAGCGGGCGGATCAGCAGATATGTCAGCGTCTGCTCCTCGACCTCGTCCTGGACGATGCCCGCGGCGTACAGCAGCGCGGCCAGCGGGGCCAGGGCGTGCGGGATCAGGTTGAAGATGAACGCGAACTGAAGCACTTCGGTTGGGGGTTTGAATCGCGCCGTCAGATTGACAACCACGGCCAGTACGCCCGGCAGGACGAACAAAAGCGACAGCACCAGCAGCCGCCGGCCGCGGATGTATTGGCGCAGCGTCAATACAAACAGCGCGGCCAGTGCGCGTAGGTCCGGACGCCAGGGCAAGACTAGGGCAGGGGTAACAACATTTGTCGCGGGCTTCATTTGCTCACCAGGTATTTTAATTCGGCTGGAGTTTTCATTTACTTACCAGGTACTTGAATACGGCTTCCAGGTTGTCGTCATCCGAGTATACTTCGAGCAGGGCCGTTCCGTTCTCCAGCGACACCGCCGGCAAGCGTGCGTAAAAGGCGTCTGGGCAGCGGGTCTGGACCAGTACGGCCTTGTCGCGTTCGAGTATCGTCACGCCCTCGACGTCCTCCCAGCGGACCAGCTTGGCCGCCAGAGAGCGGTAATCGTCCGAGACCAGGACGATCCGATGCGGATGCCGGTCGATCAGGTCTCGGATCTCCCGCACCTGGCCCTCGGCCACCAGCCGGCCGAGGTGCAAGAGGATGACGTTCGGCGTGAGGGCCTCGACCTCGTGCAGGACGTGACTGGAGACCACCACGCTGCGTCCGGCATGGCCCAGGCCGCGGATCACCTCTTGCAGGTCCCGCCGGGCAACGGGGTCGGTGCCGGAAAAAGGCTCGTCCAGAAACAGCACTTGCGGCTCGTGGACCAGAGCCTGGGCCAGCTTGGTCCGCTGGCGCATCCCCTTGGAGTATCCGCGGATGGGCCTGCTCATGTGTTCGGTCATGCCCACCGTTTCGATGGCTTTCTCGGCCGCAGTTGCGGATTTTTTCCGGCCCATTCCCGTAAGCCTGGCGCAGGAGCGGACAAAGTCATACCCGGTCATCCACTCATAAAAGGCGTTTTGCTCCGGACAGAGTCCGACGTATCGCATCAGGGCCGGGTTATTCCAGGGCCGATGCCCAAGGACCCGCACGCTACCCTGGCTTGGCCGGAGTTGCCCGGTGGCCAGTTGCAAAAGCGTGGACTTGCCCGCCCCGTTGGGACCGAGAAGCCCGGTGACGCCGGGAGGAATCCGCACGGTCAATTTATTCAGGCCGATAACGTTGCCGTACCATTTGGAGACGCCGTCGAACTCGACGACGGGCGTCACTGCAGCCGGTCCAGTGTTTTCACGCGTCTGCTCAAAATCCATATTGAAAGTCCCAATAGGCCGGCCAGCACGCCGGCCGACCAAATCCAAGGATACTGCGGCACGAGTAGGTTTGCCAGTCGGCGATTGTCGATTTGGGCGGAATCCGCACCCGGGCCGCCCTTGCCGAACGGCGGTTTAAGCGCGGCCCGGGGCGCCTCGACGGCGCGGCCGATCTCCACCCAGGCGGCATCGGTGTTCAACAGGGCCTCGCCCAATCGCTGAAGGTTGGCGGTGTAGGAGCACAACGGGCGCCAGTTGGTCGGCGCGGCCTCGGCCTCCACTCGTTCCATGCGCGCTCGCACGCCCTGCCACGACTCGCCGAAATCGCGGTTCTGCCGGTTCCGGTTCGACGCGGCATTGTCAGGATCGGGCGGCTGGTTGTCGGGCGAGACAACTTTATCCCGGGCCATCTCTTCCCGCATGGCGGTGTCGTACAGGGTTTGTTGATGGATGCCGCTGAGCACGCCCGCGACCGTCGAACTGATTACCCACAAGCCAACCCAGGCGATGCCCACGTACAACGACCGCCGCGACAGCGACGACAGGGCCAGCATGAGCGTCCCGGCCGAAACGACGATTACCAGGCCGTACAGGATACTGGCCGGCAGCAAACGCCAGGTGTCGCGGATCACGCCCAGGTCGAGGCTGAAGCATACACCCAGCAGGTAGGCGGCGACCGCCGGCGCGACCGCCACTGCGGCCACCAGCGCGGCAATTACGCCGAGCTTGCCGAGGAAGTAATCCAGTCGCGTCAGCGGGCGGGAGAAATACAAGGGCAGGGCGTTAAAGCGAATGTCGCGGCTGATCAGGTTCGGCCCCGCTATCACCACTATCAGCATGATGAAAAAAATCTCGAACTTGAAGAAATACGAATACGAGATCGTCCACACGGCATGACGATAGGCGTGCGGATCGGCGGCGACGCCCGGCGGAAGGATCGGCTTCAGCAGATTAATTATCGTCTGACTTCCCTGCTCGAACAATCCCCATAGAGCGATCACGACTACCAGCACCAGGGCCGGCATCAACGCCAACAAAAGTAAAATGCGGATAAGCGATATCGAACCTTTCAACTGTCCGCGCAGCCCCTGCCTGGTGATGGCCAGCCAGCGCCAGGCGTGACCCGACAAAGTGCCCTTCCAGTGCTGATACCCCTGGTCGAAGATCGGCATGATATTCTCTGTTTTGGCTATTGATACTCAGCACCGGTCGCAAGCGACCGGGCTAAACTGGATTTATGTCGTATTACCGTTTAGCCCGGGCACTTGTGCCCGGAGATCTTTTTACTTTTTGCACCGGTCGCAAACGACCGTGCTAAACGGATTATTATTTTCTTCTGAATAAAAGCTTTATTCCTGGTTCCCACGCTCTGCGTGGGAACCAGAGGTGTTTGTAGCCTTTATTTATTGTTGTGTTCCAATGCTTTCAAAAACACTTCCTCCAGCGTGCTTCTCTGCGGGCGGAGGTGGCGGATCTGTTCGCCAGAGGCTACGGCAAGCTCCCAGAGCATTTTTTCCGACTGTCCCGGGGGCAGGCGCACCAGAAGGCCGTGGTCATGGGCTTTAACCTCGCAACCGGCCTGGCCAAGGCGACGGGTAAAAGATCCGGCGTCGGTTTTTACCCGAATTTCGTAGCACCGATCGTGCAAGTCCTTCAACTCCTGAATTCGCCCCTGTGCCACCAGCCGGCCCTGGGAAAGGACGAGCACGTAATCGCAGACGAACTCGACGTCGGGCAGCAGGTGGCTGGAAAACAACAGGCTCATATCCTTGCCGTGGGCCAAATCGCGGGCCAATTCAAGCATCTCCTGGCGCCCCGCCGGGTCCATGCCGTTGGTAGGCTCGTCGAGAATCAGCAAGTGCGGGTCGTGGACCAGGGACGCCGCCAACTTCAGACGCTGCTTCATTCCCGCCGAGTATGACTCCACGGGCCGGTAGCGGGCCTCGTCCAAACCGACATGGTTGAGCACCTCGTGTGCCCGCTGCATTGCCGAGGTGCGGGACATTCCGCACAACTCTCCGGCGTAAGAGACGAACTCCACCCCCACAACGCCGGGAAAAAGGCACTCGTCCTCGGGCACAAAACCGGCTGCCTGGCGAATGTCAAGCCGTCGGGCATGTAGATCCATGCCCAGCACCTCGCCCGAGCCGGAATCGATCGTGATCAGGCCCAAAAGTGCGCGGATCATGGTTGTTTTGCCCGCCCCGTTGGGACCCAGAAGGCCGACCGCGCCGGGCGGCACGTCAGCCGACAGCCCGCGCAGGGCCGTGATCTTGCCGTAAGTCTTGGTGATGTCGTGCAGCGAAAATAACATTGCAATCGCAGTGCCCGTTGGTGGAGGATAAAGCCAGACCGCGAATCATTACAATATCATATTCGCTGCGGAAGCGAAAGTCTTGGATTAGTCCTCCTCGGGAATCGAAACTGGGGCTGGTTCTCCGCGCGGTTGCTCGGGTTTTATTTCCCATTGCAATCCGGCAGAGGTTTTCAGCGATTCCAACCATGCTTTTTGGTCCGCCTGCAAATCGGCGACGGCGATTGTCGCATACTTGCTAAAATCCTCGGCCAGGAAGATTTGCCATAGAACATCTTGGGGCGGACTGTAGTTTATGAGTTGAACCACGTAGACCACGGTCTGGGGCGCATTCATTGCGAGGCCGATTTGGTTTATATCCATATTGAATACGACGCGCATGAAATCCAGGCCGACCATGGGCGCGCCTTCCACTTCGCTGAGCCGGGGCGGCGCAGACGACGATCCCCGGGGTATGCTGCCTTCGGTGAACATGCTAAACGGCGGAGGAGAGATGATCTGATCCTGGGGAATGTCGGGCAATGCGCCCTTGAGCGTAGCGCCCGTTTTGGATGCGGCTTCGGCCAGAGATTCGGCGTGTTTGTGCGCCAACTGCCTGGCCTGGATCAACTTCCAGGCATGAATAACTTCTTGGCGCACGTTTTTGTCCTCCAAGGAAGGCGCCGATTCCGGAACATCGTTGATTTTCCAGAATAGATATGCGTTGCCGTGGATATCGACGGCGGATTCGGGCTTGTAGATATTCAGCGATTTGAAGGCCGCGTTTGTAAAGGGAGATAATTCTTCACCCATGTATGAAGAACCGATGTCGAATTTATGCGCTTCCCAGGTCGAAACCATGCCGGTCTGACCGGTAGACAATCCAATACTTTCTAAAGGCTGGCGGGAAACTTCATGCCAGTTTTTCCCATCCGGGGTTTCAAGCGTAACGATGACGCACTGTCCTGAGGCCGCGAGTTCGAAGTCGAGTTTTGGCGGCGGAATAGATTGTTTTTGATGTATTTTCTCGGCCTCGTATTTGCGCCACTTCTTGCCGTTTTTTTCCATAACCGATTGGATTTTGTGAAAAACGGCGTTGATTTTTTCCCTGGCGACCACGGCGCGGACTTTTTCCCTGACCTTTTCCGACAAAGTGCCTTTAGATTTTTCGGCTTTTTCCGGCTCGGACGGTTGTTTGGCGGCGGGCTTTTCGGCCTGCTCGGCCATGGCGGTCAGAGTAAATGGCCAACGGTCCACGGCCGATGATTTTTTGGCGTCCTCCTTTTTAGTATCTTCCTTTTTGGTATCTTCCTTCGGCGATTTTTTCTTTTCCGCGGCGGGTTGATCGGCCGGTTTTTGCACGTCGGCCGGCTGCTGGTTCGTTTGCTCTTTAGTTTTTTCACTGCCGGCGGGTGTTTCCTTCTTTTCTTCAGCCGACGATTTTTCTTTTTCCTGCGAGCCTTTTTTCTCGGGGGTCGATGTGCCGGCCGATTCCTTCTCTAACTTGTCGAAGAAGTCGCGATTTTTTTCGTATGCGCTTTGGATTTCCTCATCGGTGATCGCGGCTGGATCGGAAAATTTGGCTATATCGGCCTTGAAATACTGCACTTCGATCTTGTGAGGAATGCGGAAACCGGGCTCCGCCGAAAGGGGATTCGGCAGTTTGTCCTTGTACTTCTCGAACAAGTCCTTCAATTCCTCCTCGCTGGGGTTGTTGTTGACCTGGTCGATAAATTGCTCCACGTCCACGGGAATCAATTCCACGGTGGCCTGCTTGCGGAGCCGGCAGAAGTATTCCCAGCGCTCGGCCGGGGTGATTCCCTGTAAACTCAACTCGAATAACTGGGTAAGCTTAAAGGCCCGCAATTCCTCGCGCATGATATTAAAAAATTGATTATTACTGAGTCTTTGTTGCTTGATGATCTCCGAAATATTGCTCTCCGGAATCATGCCTCTGGTAATACCCTGTATAAAGTCGTTAATGGTTTGATTGCTGATGACCATGCCGATTTCCTCGGCCCGCTGCGATTTCAGCCAGGTGTTTACCAGATCTTCGTCGCCGGCGGAGCCGAAAGAATTTTCCAGAATCTTAAGGCTTATCTCCGGATTGATCTTTGCGGCCGCGGCGTATATTTTTGACAGGATTTGCAAAAAATTACGCTTATCCTGCCGCATGTAAACAAAATCGCGCTGAGTCAATTTCCCGTATTTCCCGGTCTTAACCACCACGGGATTTAGCGACTGCCGGGTGCCCAACAGGTCGCTTATGGTTCCTAAAAATACGAACGAAAACATTGCCAAAATGGTCAATCCGGCAAGCATTACTTTTTGGTGCTTGCGAAAGACCTTAAACGGGCTGGCCATGGAGGCTTATCCTTCTAAAGTGGGGGTTGGGGTCAATTATTTAGACTTGACAAGTCTATCGGTGCAAGAGTAATGGTGACGCTTGCATCAGTATGGACGTAATCAGGCAATTTTATTAGGCTTTGTCATAAATGCAATGCCAATCCAAGTTGGGGGGAGTGCTGGATATAAGGATTTCCTAAAATTACATGCGAATTATTTAGCCCCGGGTGAATACACCCGGGGTTATACACCCGGGGTTGGGTGATTATTTTCCACCCCTGTCCCCGATGTGTATTCACGGCGGGCTAAATAAAAAACTCTGGATAATCTATTTCATTTTCTCAAAAACACCTAAGAAATAAAAAAACATGGCCAAGAGACAAAAAACCTCGGATCGAAACCCGCTGGTAATCGTGGAATCGCCGGCCAAGGCAAGGACTATTAGCAAGTTTCTAGGCCCGAAATATACTATCGAGGCCAGTATCGGCCACATTCGCGACCTGCCTGAGGGCGCAAAGGAAATACCCGAGGCCTACAAAGGCCAGGACTGGGCTTACCTGGGCGTGAACGTGGAAGAAAATTTCGAGCCGATTTACATCATCCCCCACGATAAGACCAAGCAGGTCCGCAAACTCAAGTCGCTCTTGAAAGAAGCCGGGAAACTGTATCTGGCAACCGACGAAGATCGGGAAGGCGAGGCTATATCCTGGCATCTGTGCAAGGTTTTGCAGCCCAAAGTGCCGGTCCACCGCCTGGTGTTTCACGAAATCACCAAAGAAGCCATCCTCGAATCGCTGGATCATCCCCGGGATATCGACGACAACCTGGTCCGCGCCCAGGAGACGCGGCGGATCATAGACCGGCTTTACGGCTACGACGTTTCGCCGCTGTTGTGGCGGAAGATTCGGCCCCGGCTTTCGGCGGGCCGGGTGCAGAGCGTAGCCGTGCGTCTGATCGTGGAACGCGAGCGGCAACGCATGGCCTTCAGGGCCGCCACATATTGGGATCTGCTGGGTACATTCGCCAAAACCAACGGCGAGAGTTTTCAGGCTGAATTGATTTCGGCCGACGGGCGGAAAATACCAGAGAGCCGCGATTTCGACCCTGCCACCGGACTGCTGAAAGACCCGGTCTTGCTGTTGCTCGATGAAAAAGCGGCCGAAGAATTGCTCGAGCGGCTCCGCGGCGGCTCGGCCCGGATAATCGACCTGGAAAACAAGCCCTATACGACCCGCCCTTATCCGCCCTTTACCACCAGCACGTTGCAGCAGGAGGCCAACCGCAAGTACGGCTTTACCGCCCGGCACTCCATGCAAGTGGCCCAAAGCCTGTACGAAACCGGACACATTACATACATGCGAACCGACTCGACCAGTCTGGCCGCTACGGCCGTTGCGACGGCCCGGTCGCTGGTGGCATCGCAATACGGCGACGAGTATCTGCCCGCCCAGCCGCGAATTTATCAAACCAAGGTGAAAAACGCCCAGGAGGCGCACGAAGCCATCCGGCCGGCCGGCCACGACTTCGATTTTCCCGAGTCGTTGCGCAACAAGCTCAGCCCCGATCAATTCAAACTCTACGACCTGATTTGGAAGCGGACCGTTGCCAGCCAGATGACCGACGCCCGGGGCTTCCGCACTACGATCACTCTGGAAATCGACGGCGCCGTGTTCCAGGCCGGCGGCAAGACCATCGAATTCCCCGGGTACTTGCGGGCATACGTGGAAGGGGCCGACGATCCGGAATCCGACATCTCCGACCGCGACGTGGTGCTGCCGCAAGTAAGCGAGGGCGAAACCCTGCGCTGCGATGATCTGGAGCTGAAGAACCACACCACTCAGTCTCCGAATCGTTACAGCGAAGCCACGCTTACCCGGGCGTTGGAGGAAATGGGCATCGGCAGGCCCAGCACGTACGCCTCGATCATCGACACGATCCTTGCCCGGGATTACGTGTTCAAGCTGAAGCGCGGCAACATGCTGGTTCCGACCTGGACGGCCTTCGCGGTTTCGCACTTGCTCGAGGCGCACTTGCCCGACCTGGTCGATTACCAGTTCACCGCCGAGATGGAGGACGAACTCGACGCGATAAGCCGCGGCGAGCTGAATCATCTTGATTATCTGAAACGGTTTTACCTGGGCAACGCCCATCCGGGCCTCAAACAGCAATTGAGCAACAAGGTAAGCGAAATAGACGCCCGCGACGTGTGCCGCGTGCTGATCGGCAAGCCCGAAGGAAAAGGAGAAAACGCGGCGGAAATTTACGTGCGCGTGGGGCGTTACGGGCCGTTCCTCGAACAAGGCGAGCGCAGAGCCAGCCTGCCCGAAAAGCTCCCGCCCGATGAATTGACCGTGGAAGCGGCCCTGGCCATGCTCGATAAATCGGCCCAGGCCGATGAGCCGCTAGGCTTATGTCCGGATACGCACAAGCCGGTGTTCGTTAAAGTCGGCCGGTTCGGTCCTTACGTGCAGCGGGGCATGGCCGAAGGCGACGAAAAGCCGCAAAACGCCTCGCTTTTAAAGAACATGAAGCCCGAGGACGTGGACCTGGCGGCGGCCTTGAAACTTTTGTCTCTGCCGCGGATTCTGGGCAACCATCCGGAAAGCGGCATGCCCGTCGAAGCCCATAACGGCCGCTATGGGCCGTACGTGAAATGCGGCGAGGAAACCCGCTCGCTGGGCGACGATCTTTCCCCGCTCGATGTCACTCTGGAGCAGGCCCTGGCGCTTTTGGCACAACCAAAAGTCCGGCGGGCCGCGGCCAAGGGCAGCAAGGAACCGATCAAGGTCTTCGATCCATCGCCCGTAACCAACCAGCCGGTCCGGGTTTTAGTGGGCCGATACGGCCCTTACGTGACCGACGGGGTGACAAACGCCTCGTTGCCCAAGGACGCCCCGCCCGAGGAAATCACCTTCGAGTATGCCTTGAACCTGCTCCAAGCCCGCCTCGAAGCCGGGCCCGGCAAGCGCAGTTTCCGCAGAAAATCAGCCGCTAAGACTGCGGGAAAGAAAAAATAGCCTGTAAAGCCGCAACCATTGGTCGCGGTTTAATCGGTGCGGAATAAGTTTTTTCCTCATGCCCTGATGTGGAAAGCGGGTAGCCCAGGTTCTCTGAACCTGGGCGGCTTTGCCGCAAGAGGTTCGTTCAACCGGTTAAGTTTCCGTCATACACTCTTGTGCCTGACGGCACACCGGTTCAAGAACCGGTGTTACCCGATTCACCACCCGCGCCGATCCAATTCCTCGCGCAGCTTTTCCTGCTGCATGGGCGTACCTTACTGTCCCATCTGCCCGTAGGCCTCAACTTTACATCGCGGATGTGCTTTCTTGAACGCCTCAACGGCACCTTTCGAGACGCCCCTGTTGCTGGATACTTCCAGGTGTTCAAGATTCGGCAATGAGGCCAGGCGATCCAAAGCGACGTTGGTGATTTGGGTATTGTTCAGGTTAATGTTTCGCAACGACTGGATTTCCGCCAGTTCTTGGATGCCCTTGTCGGTGATGCCTGTCTCGTAGAGATCTATCGTCTGAAGGTTAGGCAGTTCCTTGAGATGTCGAAGACCGTCGTCGGTGACCCGTGATCCGTTGAGGATTAACGTTTTGAGACTTTTCAACGGAATGAGACGTTCTATCGCCCGATCGGTGATCTTGGGGTTTCCGGTTAACATCAATTCTGTCAGTCGAGGCATTTTCGCCAGTTCGGGGATTATGTCGTCGGTAATCTTCGTTCCGCCGAGATTGAGGTGCCAAAGGCTCTTGTGTTCGCAAATTTGCTTTACGCCTCCATCGGTAATCCCGGTCTCTGTGAGGACCAGAATTTCAAGATTGCGGAGCGGACTCAATGCGGTCAATCCGGCGTCAGACACGTTTGTCCTTGCGAGATCAATGAAGCGGGTCTCCGGAATGCGGCCTATCCAAGGGAGGACTTCATCTCCGACCTTCTTATCCTTCAAAATAATATAGAAGACATCTTTACCGTTAGGACGTCGCACATCCGCGCCAGCCTTCTCCAATTCCCTAATAGCCTGCTCTCTCGTCATTATCCCTTTGCCCGTTCCCAAGCCCTGCTCAAGTCCGTCAACCTGGACTTTTGTTGGCGCTGAAGCGGCTAGAGAACGTACTTTTTCGTTGCCGATAGCCGGATCGCCTTCCGCCGGGGTGGAGGGCTCGCCCTGCGCATCGGCGGAAGAATTCCCGCTAATCATCATCCCAGCGCCGCTTTTGGTCAGCGATTGTTTTTCATTGGATGATTTCACGGCATCGGCGGGCGGCTCGGGGTCGGGATAAAGCAGGCGGTCCAACTCGTCGAAGAGTTTTTCTTGCTGCTTGGGATCGATAATTTTCAGTATTATATCACCTGATTCACGATAATACCGCCACAGCATCCTCTCAAGTTCTTCGGCACGTTTACGAAATTCGGCCTTCTGTTCCCCTGTGGCATCGAGCATATCTAGTAAACCGGGGTGTTCTTTATCATTGTTGCCGGTATCGAAGAATCCTGACCGGAACGTGAATGAAAGGAACTCATGCCTAAGAGCGCTTTTCTTAAACGTGCTCCACTGTTGCGCTGAGAGAACTGCTTTGATTGCTTCGTGGTCGCGCTTTCTCAGCTCAGCCAACTTTTGCGCAAAATTGTCTTGTTGCGACGTATTTCCTTTATCTGGAAGAAGGTTGGATTTATTGACAGTCTTTCCTAATTCATTAGCTTCTGCCTGCGAGCGGATGCCGATTTCATCGAGCTTTGTCTGCTGTTCTTCGCTCAGTGATAGTTGTTTGCATAGTTCGGGATAGGACAATTCTTGCGCTTCCGGGCCTGGATAGCAGCTAGCGCGCATTCCATGATGCATGATGGAATCGATGCCAGTATTCTCGTCGCCCACTAGCTGTTCAAGCTTTTCCCATTGCTGTGGCGTAAGAACGGCAAGCCATTTATCCTGGATATCCTTCATCGGCAGCCCTTTGAGTTTCTCATTTTGTTTCGCGTCTTCAACCAGCCGTTGCCACAATTCCTTGTTCTGCTGGTCGCTTACGCCGATTTTGTCGCGGAACTGCTGGTCCTGTGTAAGTCGTCCTGCCGCGGACATCCCGATGGACATGCTTATTGCCGCCGTCCTTTGTTCAGTGGTAAGCAGTTCATCAATTTGTTTGCGAATCTTTTTGCTTTCTGCCGCTAATTTATCGCTCAACTCACATAGCTTTGTTATTTGTTCTTGAGGGGCGAGCATTTGCATTTCTTGCCGAATGTTATTTGTGCTATCCCGTCGTGATTTTGTAAAAGCATCTGAGATTTCCTGTAATTTCTTTTCCTGATCGGGGCTTATTTTTAGTTCCTTGCGGGCGGATTTGTCGCTTAAACTATTGTAGACAAAGCAAGGGATTATAATGTAATGTGAAAGATCGTCCGATGAAGTAGTAAATAAGCCAAAGGCGACACCTCCAGATTTCTTTTGATCTGATGCA
>JBEKIK010000012.1:0-12422 GCA_050011795.1 Thermoguttaceae bacterium
ATCCCACGACGCCGCCTCACGTGGACGCCGGGTCCATTGGGACGTACACCTCGCCCGCATTGGCCGCATAGTCGGTCCGGCACCCCTCATCCATCGGCGAACAAAGCAAAGGCGTTCGGACGACGGGATAATTCAAGGCTGCACGGCGCGAGGGACAATAGAATAATGCGTATGGCGTGGAGTTGCGCTGTTTATTTGCATCGAAGAGAATCGAGCTGGTGTCGTTCATCGCCCCGACGCCCTTTCCTAAATCGAACAACTGCTTGTTCTCCATGAAAGGAAGCAGGACGTAGAAAAAACCTCCCGGCTGACTCACGTCCAGGCCCCGGTCCGGATGCGGCGAATATGGATACCCATATCCGCCGGAAGGGAAGTGTTTCTGGGTATCCAAATATAAGTGCATCGCCGTGGCAAGCTGCTTGACGTGGTTGCCGCACTCTATGCGCCGCGCCGACTCCCGAGAGGCCTGGACCGCCGGCAGCAACAGCGAAATCAAAATCCCGATAATGGCGATAACGACCAGCAATTCCACCAAGGTGAATCCCCGGCGCGGAAGATTCTTCATATTTTTTTCCTGTCTGCGTAGTGGAATCTGAAATACCAACTACATTTTATATCATCCAATATCGTCTTATTAGATTAGGTTCGCTTCATTTCTACAACCCATCTATTGTGGGGGTTATCTTCGCCTGGGAAAAACCGAACTAGTTGGCATTTTTCCACACCCTATCGTCAGGAGTACAGCCAGTCCGGCCGTTGCCAGCAAAACCAAAGTGCCCGGCTCGGGCACGGGCGACAATGAATCCGCCTCCGAAGTCGCACCGCCCGTCATTGTGGCAATGGTCAACTTGGTCACGGCCCCGATGATCAGCGTGTCTTGCGTTATGCTCGTGGCGGTCAGTTGGGCCCCGTCGATCAACTGGGTAGTGCCAGTTCCCGAAATAGTTCCAACTATATGGGTTTTTGTGTCGTCGATCAAGAATGTTGCATTATTTTCAATCAGGGATGATGTGCTGATTTGACCGGTATATTTATCATCTGTAGTTGTACTTAGGACCAGCGTGCCTTCGCTAATGGTGGTTGGGCCGGTGTAAGTACAGGTGCATTCCAAGGTGGCGACGGTATCGCCGGTTTTCGTCAGCCCCACCACAATGGAATCATAGTTGGTGAGGGTGATGCCATATAGTTCACCGCCCTGAATATCATAGTTAGTTTTGCTACTCAAGATGCTGCCGCCAAGGCCTTCCACCTCACCGCCGGTTACTTTAAGTCCCGCGATGCTATCCGGCGATTTGCCGCAGAAACACATTGTGCCTCCATTGACCACGTAATTTCCGGTGGGTTGGTGGCTGGCGTAATTAGCAAAGAAGCCTTCATTGAGCGTGGTCGTACCGGTGTACAGGCAGTTGTTCCCATTCATCATAAGTCTTCCGGGGCCATTTTTTATGATGCCCCCCGTGCCAGTGATCGTGCCCGTGAGGGTTCCACAGTGAGTGCCGCCCGTGTCGGGGTTATTGACTTCAATAGTTCGGTCCGAGTCGCCCAGATCGATGTTGTTCTTGATGGTCACTGCGCCTGTGGCATAAGGGGAGCTCAATTTGAGCGTCCCTACGATCTTCGACCCGACATCGGCCTGTCCGTCGCCCCAATAGAGGGTGCCGCCGCCATTTACGGAGATGTTCCATGTTCCGGTGTCGCCGTTGGAGAATCCGCCGCCGTTAGTTGTCCATTGAAAATCCCCGCCGGAAGTGCCCAGGTTTCGGGAGAAGGAAAACACAGAGCTATTGCATTGCAGCACGCCGCCGTCGAGGCGGAGAAGGCTGGAAGCAGGCAAACCCACGCCGTCGTCGGCCTGGAGTACGCCCGCGCTAATGCTGGTCGCTCCAATATAAGAGTTCATCCCGGTCAAAGTCAATATGCCTGCGCCCTGCTTGGTCAGTCCGCCGCCCGGATTGATCGATATGCCGGTTGATCCGGTGGATTTGGCCAGGGCAGTGGAAATCGTTACGCTATAACTTTGCGTATCGACCGTTGCGCCTCCGCTGAAGATATAATTTGTAGTGCCGCTTAAAAAATCGGCGCTTGCGGCCGATGCCGTTATCGTGCCCCCGTTGAAGTTGACCGTGCCGGTGCCGGATTGAATCACTTGGGATGCGGTAAGGTTGCCGCCCAAGTTCAAATTGATTGTGCCCGAGGTGGAGTCCCCGCCCAATGTAAGAGTGGAAACCGTGTTCGATGTTCCAAGGTCCGAAACCCCATCTTGGATCACGGCGGCATCGTCACTGGAATTCGGCACGCCTTCGGGGTTCCAATTTCCCGCCGTATTGAAATCTCTGGTCGATAATCCGGTCCAGGTATACTCGACGGCATGGGCCGGTATCGCGGCCGCCAAACACGCAAGCAAAAACGCAAAACCATTTTGACATAATTTGTTCATGGCATTGATCCTCACAAAAGGTGTGACTTGATCCCCAAAAAAACAATTCCAAAAAAGCTAACTTGGCAATCTCACAACACGCTGCCTCCTGAATCGGTTTGAGTTTGTTCCGCCGGAAAAAAGAAACCGGCCGTTCGTACCATTGAACGGTCATTATCTAGACAATGAATGATTGCGTCCGCGCATCCCCGGGAAAGAATACTCAGATGCAAATCGTTCAAAGGCTTGAAGCCAAAGAGAATTCCGCAAAGAATGGCTGTATGAAGTATCAGCCTGCGACCGAAACGCTCCGTGAGCGGGAGCCGGTCGTTCTGGCAATCGATAGCCATGAAGGACTTTTTCCCCGGTGCGACACGCCCGGGTCGGCCAGAGACACTCATAACCGTTTCAGCGGATTGAAGACGATCATCGCTTTTACCACTTGTGCTACATCCACAGTGCCGTCCATATCAAAAGGACGAACATACTGCAATTATTGCTAGCGTGGACCCGATCCAGGCTGCGTATGTTCGCTAATTTATATATTGGCCTGTGATGTTGTCAATATCCTCATGTGGCGGTCCAATTCTCCGGCATTTCTCTTGTTCGCAGCTTATTATTACCAGATATTCCTGTTAATAATATACGGTTCTATTTTCCATATTTTGTCGTTTTCTCAAAACAATCCCGCAGGGCAAGGTTGATTTCCAACACGTTTACCAGCGGCACGCCGGCCAACCCCCCCAAAGGTGCATGGCTTTTTTCGTGGAGCAATTGCTCGATTTCCCCATGCAACTTGGTTTTGTCGGAGTTCGTTTTTTTCGCCCAAGCGGCGGCAACACGATCCAACTGCCACAGGGCGTTCACGAGCGTGATGTCCGGATCCAGCCCGGACCCGGAGGCCATGACCGCATCGGCCGGTACTTGTTCCAAATCCGCATCTGAATGTGATTGCAGCCACATATCAAAGAATGCGGCCTGGATATCGGGGCCTTCCTTGATCGGTTCAATGGTTTTTTCCGTTTTCCCATCCGCCGTCTTGTGCTCCGCAGCGCCGGGAAAGGTGCCTGGATGAGATTTGGAATAACTTGTGAAAAAAGGCACGGCCAAATCCTCGGGTTTTGGTTCCGGGACGTCCGTATGGGTTTTGATCCACTGGGCCACGTCCTCCGGGTGGGATTTTTGCCACTGTGCCACATAGTCTGTATTTAACTTGTCTGCTTTGACCCAATTTTGCGGTATGCCGGAACCGGAGTGCATCGATGCCCATTGAGCGACAATGCCGGGTTTGCCGTCGAACTGGTCTTTCTGGAACCAGGCTTCGATGTCGGGCCCGACAAGTTGGCCCTTATTCGGCCCGCTGCGGTATTTCACGATGGGACCGAGCTGCCGCGCCACCCGATCTCGCAGCAGGTAATTATTTGCGCCCCAGTTCGATGCCCCGGAAGCGGCTGCGTTATAAGACGCGGCTGATGGCCGGGGCTGAAAGTATTCATCCGCGGTAAAGGGCTGGGCAATGAGCCGGGAGCCTATCGGTTTGCCGCTGGCGTCGGTTACCAGGCTTCCCTGGGCCTTTTCGTGGAACACCGTTTGTCCGATACCCCAGAGCACAAGCGGATATGCCACCGAACAAAGAAGCACGGTAAGAACCAATAACAAAAGGTTTGCACGCAGGTGAGCACTCATTTTTTTAACTCCATAATTCACATGTAATCTACACTACCAAGTGTAAGGCGACCATGATCATGTCGATCAACTTAATACCTACAAACGGCACGATGACTCCGCCCAGGCCCCAAATAAGCAGGTTGCGCCGCAAAAGCGCGTCGGCCCCTACGGGTCGATACTTTACTCCCTTTAGTGCGATGGGGATCAGCAGCAGAATAATAATCGCATTGAAAATCACCGCCGAAAGTATGGCCGACGTGGGTGAGTGGAGGTTCATAATGTCAACTGACTTCAGCCATGGCAGCAAGGGTCTTTCGATTGAGCCGGCGAACATGGCCGGGATAATGGCAAAATATTTGGCCACGTCGTTGGCGATGGAAAAAGTCGTAAGCGCCCCCCGGGTCATGAGCAATTGCTTGCCGATCTCGACGGTCTCGATGAGTTTGGTGGGATCGCTGTCGAGATCGACCATGTTGCCCGCTTCTTTTGCCGCCTGGGTGCCGGAATTCATGGCTACGCCGACGTCGGCTTGTGCCAGGGCAGGGGCGTCGTTTGTGCCGTCGCCCATCATGGCCACCAGTTTTCCTTCGGCCTGTTCTTTGCGGATGTAGGCCAGTTTGGCCTCGGGCGTGGCCTCGGCCAGGAAATCATCCACTCCCGCCGTGGCCGCGATTGCCGCCGCCGTCAGCGGATTGTCTCCCGTAATCATCACCGTCCGCAGTCCCATTTGACGCAGGCGCTGGAAGCGATCTTTCATTCCGGATTTAAGCACATCTTCCAAAACAACCAGACCGGAAATACGGTTTCCCTCGGCCACAAGCAGCGGGGTCGCGCCCTTGGATGCAATCGAATTTACTTGCTCATCGAGTTTGGCGGGAATGCTTCCGCGCTCATGCTCGACGTATCGCACCACAGCATCCGGGGCGCCCTTGCGGATTCGCCGCCCGTCGGCCAGATCAACGCCGCTCATTCGCGTCTGGGCCGAAAAAGGAATGAACCTTGCATTGGGCGGGACGAGCAAGCCGTCGCTCTTGCCATGACCGGCCGCCCCCAAAGAGTCATCGAGCTTGTGATACAAAGAGACAATGCTTTTGCCTTCCGGGGTTTCATCCGCGCTTGAGGCCAGCGCAGCAACATAGGCAAGATGCATGGGCAGGCAATCGCCGATAGGGATGAACCGCGTGGCATGGCGATTTCCCATGGTAATTGTGCCGGTCTTGTCCAAAAGCAGGGTGTCGACGTCTCCCGCGACTTCCACTGCCTTGCCGCTTTTAGCAAGGATGTTGGCCCGCAGAGCACGGTCCATTCCCGCGATGCCTATAGCGGCCAAAAGCGCGCCTATGGTCGTGGGAATCAAACAGACTAGCAGTGCCACGAGCGTCGGCACGTCGGTGCCCAGGCTTTTTATCGGCTCGCCCTTCAGCGCCGACATGTACTGTTCGGCGTTCAATGCCATGGGCCAAAGGGTCGCTGTGACTATCAGGAAAATCAACGTGAAGGCGGCCAGGACCAAGGTCAAGGCAATCTCGTTTGGCGTGCGTTGGCGGATCGCGCCTTCAACCAGGGCAATCATGCGGTCCAGGAAGGTGTGGCCGGGTGCGGCGGTGATCTGAACGATAATTTGGTCCGAAAGAACGCGCGTTCCGCCGGTGACGCCCGAGCGGTCGCCACCCGCCTCGCGAATGACCGGGGCCGATTCGCCGGTAATGGCCGATTCGTCGATTGAAGCCACGCCCTCGACGATCTCGCCGTCGCTAGGAATTATTTGGCCGGCTTCGACCAAGACAAAGTCGTCGGCATGCAAGTCAGAAGAAGTTGTTTCGTCAATTTCCCAGTTCGCTTCGATGCCGCCCTTTCCATTCTTATAGTAATTTTCCAGACGTCGCGCGGGCGTTTCCCGCCGGGTTTTTCGCAGAGTGTCGGCCTGTGCCTTGCCACGTGCTTCGGCCAATGCCGAGGCGAAATTGGCGAAAAGCAGGGTTAACAACAGCCAAAAATCCAGCGCCAAAAGATAACATATGCCGGCCGCGCTTTCATAGCCTAAAAGCTTGGCGATCGTATAGATAATAGTCAATATCATTCCGACTTCGACCACGAACATCACGGGATTCTTCCACTGCACGTCGGGCCGGAGCATCACCAGCGATTGCTTAAAGGCCGCTTTGAGCAACTGGGGCTCGAACAGTCCATATTTCCGACTGGCTCGGCGGGCAAGCTTGAGTTCATCGGCCGGGGGAGCGGATTTAGGAGGTTTAATTGCGGACGTGTTTGACATGGCGAATATAAATCCTTTTTCAGTTGAGTTTTTTTTACGCAAAAGCTGTTACCAATGGACTACCCGCCAAACGGAATCGGGCCCAAGTGTTCTGCAACAGGCCCGAGCGCCGCCACCGGCAGGAAAAGCAGTGCGCAGATCAGGATAATGGTTCCCAGCAAAACAAAGCCGAATGTTATTGTGTCAGTCCGCATGGTGCCGACTGTAAAAGGCGTCGGCTTCTTTGCACCCAGGCTCGCCGCAAAGGCCAAAGGAGCGATCACCGGGATAAACCTGCTGATGAGCATTACCAGACCCGCGGCAATGTCCCAGTACGGACTCTCGGGCGCCGGTGTGGGATTATCGTTGGCGCCGTATGTGTCGCCGAGACCTTCAAAACCAGAGCCGTTATTGGCCGAGGATGAGCTGAATTCATATAATACTTCCGAGAATCCATGGGCGCCCGGATTGTTCATCGCCTTGGTGCCCCAATCCGTAGCCACAAAGAGCCCGGTCGGCATCAAGATCATGATCGGATGGACCAGCAGCGCAATCATGGCTAGTTTCATTTCCCGGGCCTCGACTTTTTTACCTAGGTATTCCGGCGTGCGTCCTACCATCAATCCGGCAATAAAAACGCCCACGATCAGGTACAGCAGCAGGTTTACCATTCCCACGCCCTTGCCGCCAAAAACGCAATTCAACCACATGCCGGTCAAGGGAGTAAGTCCGGCAAGCGGGTTTAGGCTGTCGTGCATGCAGTTTACCGAGCCGCAGCAGATCGCCGTGGTCCCGGCCGCAAAAGTCGCACCGGCTGAGGTGCCGAAGCGGAGTTCCTTGCCTTCCAGGTTCCCCAGGCTTTGATCCACCGGCAGCCCGGCCAGTCCGGGGTTGGGTTGCAGTGTGTCCCAATAGATGCCCCAACCGATCATGGCGACGAACATCAACATCATAACCCCAAAGATAATCCATGCATGACGCATCTGACGCAACATGCGCCCGAACATCAATACCAGCGCAAATGGGAAAAGAGATAAGTTCATCACACTGAGGAAGTTGCTCCATGCACTGGGATTCTCGAAAGGATGTGCCGAATTAGCGCCGAAAAATCCGCCGCCGTTGGTTCCCAAGTGCTTAATGGGAATGAGGGCGGCAACCGGACCACGGGCAATTTGCTGCTGGAGTTGTGGTTGGCCGTTTTCGTCTTGGCCCATTGCACCGGGCTCGACGGTTGTAACCTGTGCAGCGCCATCCAATGTCATCGGCATGCCATCCGCCAGAAGGAGTACGCCCATGATGAGGCTTGCTGGAATGAACGTGTAGACCACGACACGCCACATGTCCAGGTAGTAATTTCCCATGTGCGGGTCGCTACGTAGCGCGCGGATAATCGCTAAAAGGCAACAAAAGCCCACACTTGCCGATAAAAACATGTTCCAGCAAATCATGAACAACTGGCTAAAATAGGAGAGATGCTGTTCACCGGCGTAATGTTGTAAGTTTGTATTAGTCAAAAAAGAACATACTGTGTTAAAGATCGTAGTGGGGGCGAGCATTCCCTTGCCGTCAGGATTCAACGGCATGACCGGCTGCAAGGACAAAACGGCGAACCCGAAGACAAACATCAGCGTGTTGAACAAGAGCATAGAGACAGCGTACTGCTTCCAGTTCTGCGGTCCGGTGTTGAAGAAATGCTCGATCCAACGCAGAAATCGCGGAGCGCGGTAACGCCCTTCCATGATCCAGGCAAGATAACGGCTAAAGGGAATCGCCAGCGCCGTAGTAGTCGCAAGAATCAAGAAAGGAAGAAACCAGACTTGAAATTGGAACATAGTATAATCCTTTCACGTTTCGAGGCGGCCTAAAACCATTCCGGCCGCACTAACGCGGCAAACAAGTAAATCAGAAGCAATACTGCAACAACGGCAGTCAGCCAGGTTAAAATCTCCATATCGAACCCTTTCAAACTTTGTCACAGGCGGGTATGCAGGCGAACATCAAAGCGAAAGTCGCCAATCCTAATATGAACATTGCCGGAAGCCAAATTGTCAGGTCCATGTCAATCACTCCTATAAACTGTTGATATTAGTCGATTAACAATCGCTGCAAATGGGAATTATTGACCGTGCCATGTTTTTAAGGTTGGTAGTTTTATAACCTGGTACGGTTTTGCCTGCCCGGAACTAGGAATGGGGGAAGTATATTGGTCTAACAAGCGGCTCGGCAGCAGGGATGCATATTTTATGTAGCGATGATAGCCTTCATTAGGAAACTTTTGATCGTTCGGAATATTCTTCTCGCTCGATCCGTGCTTTCTACCTTCAAGGAGTTTATCTTTTTTCTCGTTGAAGTATTCTTCACACTTATCGCAGATCCAGACAAAACCCGCCAATATGCCCACAATTGCCAATCCCAACGGGATCAGCACGGCAATAAATGCCAACACCGACCACGTCGGCACAAGGTCGCTTAGGAGTGCGGAGATGCACGTCAGGATTCCCGCGACTCCAAGCGCAAAGCTGCTGAAGATCACCTTTTTCCATGAATGTCCGTACATGATGTGCCCTCCGATGTCTAATCATTTAGCCCCCGGTGAACACAGCGGGGGTTTTGTTTGTGTCCTTGATGTTGCGATCGTTAAAATATCCTGGCATCTTATCTGCATGTATGTAATTGCATCCTACATGCCAGATCTGATCAAAAGACGCAAACGCCATGGGTGTAATGAGTTACGGCGATTGGCATCCAAGGTATATTTTCAATGGCATTGCATAATGCACGATGCGTCGTGCAAAATACAAGATATTCGGATGCCAAAATGGCTTGGAACACCGGCTATGAACATTCTGGTGATTGACGACGATGCGAGCCTAAGACGCACTCTGCGTGTTTCGCTGGAGGTGCTCGGGCACGAGGCGGTCGAGGTCCCCGACGCCGCGGGGGCCCTCGAGTTGCTCGCGCGCCGGCCTTTTGAAATTGCCCTTCTCGATTTGCATCTGGCTCAAGAACACGGGCTGGACCTGCTGCCGCGACTACTCAACTTGGCGCCCGGACTAAACGTTGTGATTGTAACGGCCTATGCCACGATCGAAACGGCGGTCGAGGCCATGCGCCGCGGCGCGTTCGACTATCTGCCCAAGCCATTTACCCCAGATCAGCTTCGCGTCGTGCTCGACCGGATCGCCCGCATGCGCCGGCTGCAATTCCAAATCGAGGACCTGGAAGAGCAAGTTCGCTCGGAGGTGCCGGAGGTCGATTTGCAGACCAGCGAGCCGCTCATGCACCAGGCCTTGGACATTGCCTTCAAAACGGCGTCCAGCGAAGCGACGATCCTGCTTCGTGGAGAAAGCGGCACCGGCAAAGGCGTGGTGGCCCGAGCGATTCATGCCCGCAGTCCGCGCGCCGCGGGTCCGTTTGTCACCATTTCCTGCCCCAGCCTTTCTGCGGAATTATTGGAAAGCGAACTGTTCGGGCACGTGCAAGGCGCATTTACCGGGGCCGTGCGCGATACGATTGGAAAAGTGGCCGTCGCCGAGGGCGGCACCTTGTTTCTCGACGAAATCGGCGATTTGCCCTTGACTTTGCAGCCAAAGCTGTTGCGTTTGCTTCAGGAGAAGTGCTACGAGCGGGTCGGCGAAACCCGTACCAGGGCCGGTAACGTGCGGGTAATTGCCGCCACCAACCGCAACTTGGAAACCGAGATCACGGCCGGCCGGTTTCGCGAAGATCTTTTTTATCGCCTGAACGTGATCGAGGTGACTCTGCCGCCATTGCGCCAACGCCCGGCCGACATCCTGCCTATGGCCGAGCACTTGTTGAAATTCTTTGCCCGGCAGAACGGCAAAAAAACCGTCTCGGGCTTTTCCGAGTCGGCCCGCCTGGCGATAGCACGTTACACCTGGCCCGGCAACATACGCGAGTTGCGCAACGCCGTGGAGCGGGGCGTGATTTTGGCTTCCGGGCCTTATGTCGAGCCGGGCGACCTGCCCTCGCAGATCGGCGATGGCGGCCGCACGCCCGGACGCGCAACGGAAACAATGACCCTGGAACAGATCGAAGCCGACCACATCCGGCGAATCCTCGACTCGACCGGCACGATCGAGGAAGCCGCCGCCAAATTGGGCATCGACCCCAGCACCCTGTACCGGAAACGAAAGAAATACGATATTTAGGTATGACAATGACTCTTCGACGTCGAATCATCGTTGCCATGATTCCCCTTTTTGCCCTGCTCCTTTCGCTTGGCGGAACGGCCACCTTTCTAATTTATCATCTTGGCGATCGGATCGATCGAATTCTGCGAGAAAACTACGACAGCGTGCGATATATGCGCGATCTTAACGAGGCATTGGAACGCATCGATTCATCATTCCAATTTACCTTGGCCGGACGTGAAAAAGATTCCTTCAAACAATATGAAGATAACTGGAAATCGTTCGATGACAGGCTGACCAATGAGCAGAACAATATTACTCTTCCGGGAGAAGCGCAACTAGTCGAAAACCTGACCGCCCTGAGCCGGCGTTATCGCCGGCAGGGCGATAAATTTTTTGCCGGCCCCAGCCAGGATCGCGATCAACTCTACTTCGGCTTTCGGGATCAGCCGGGACTGTACGGCGCCTTTCGTGAAATCAAGGCCGTTTCCGGCGATATTCTCAGGATCAATCAGGATAATATGGAACAAGCCAACCGTAATGCCCTCCGCGTGGCCCGATCCGCACTGCTCTGGTACGGAGCGGGACTGGCCTTCGGCATCGTCTTGGCCGTGCTGTTGATGGCCGGCACGATTCGCACTATTCTCCAGCCGATCCGCGCGGTCACCGAATCGGCCGCCGCTATCGGCGCCGGCAACCTCGATCAACTCGTGCCCATCAATTCCGAGGATGAATTGGGACAACTCGCCGGCGCTTTCAACACCATGGCCCGGGAACTCCGCAATTTCCAGAAATCGCACAAAGCCCAGTTGATCCGCGCGCAACGGACCAGCCAGGCCACGATCGATTCATTTCCGGATCCGGTGCTGGTAGTCGATCGCCAACAGCGCGTGGAATTGGCCAATCCCGTCGCCCGCCGCCTGCTGGTGGGCATGCTGCCGGAGAAAGGGGAAATATCGCCCGCCGTTTGGCAGCCGCCCGAGTCCTTGCGCCAACCCTTGACCGACGCACTGAACAACCAGCGGGAGTACGTGCCCGAGGGCTTCGACAAGGCCGTCGTGGTGCGGATCGGCGAAAAAACCCACACCTTTCTGCCCCGCATCCTGCCCATTCGCGATTCCGACGGCGACACGCTCGGCGCGGCGGTTCTGCTGGAGGACGTCACCCGTTTTCGCTTGCTGGACGACATGAAAACCAATCTCGTGGCCACGGTGAGCCATGAACTGAAAACGCCGCTTACGAGCATCCGCCTCGTGCTTCACCTTCTTTTGGAGGAGAACCTGGGAGCGCTTACGCCCAAGCAACTCGAACTATTGGTCGACGCCCGCGATAATGCCGAGCGGCTTTTAGTGATGATCAATAACCTGCTCGACCTGGCCCGGCTGGAACAGGGAAAAATTCAGCTCAATTTGCTGTCCGAGCGCCCGGCATCGCTGCTGCGGACGGCCGCCGATTCGTTTCAGCCCCGCGCCGCCGATCAAGGCGTCCAACTCGTGCTCGAGGTTTCTGATAATTTGCCGCCGGTGGCAGTGGATGCCGATCAATTCCAACATGCCTTACAGAACTTACTCGATAACGCCTTGGTCCACACGCCCCAGGGCGGGCGGATCACGCTTGCCGCCGAACCGGCCGGGGATAAAGTCGTGTTTTCAGTGGCCGATACCGGTTGTGGAATCCCCTCCCAATTTATGCCTTATGTATTCGAGCGATATTTTCGCGTGCCCGGCGACACCGCCCATGGCGGCAGCGGCCTTGGATTGGCGATTGTCCGCGAAATTATCACGGCCCACGGCGGCTCGGTTCAATGCGAAAGCATTCCCGGAGAAAAAACAGTTTTTAGAATGTCCCTGCCCGTGTGGACAAATGAACGATAACCAATAACCTCCAACGAAATAAAAAACCGTGTCAGGCGACGAATTACAATCCAAAC
>JBEKIK010000013.1:0-12093 GCA_050011795.1 Thermoguttaceae bacterium
AAGGCGGCTGCCGCCTGGAGGAACTGACCGGGCTGCGGAAAGTTCCCCAGCTTAAACCCGATCCCGGCGGCGGAATGTGTTGGGAAATCCAGTTGGAACCGTACGACCTCGTCGCCGTGCAGTTCAGCGAGCCTAACGTCCAAGTTGCGCGCCCGCAAGTCACTTTACCGAAAACGATCGAGCCGGCCCTGGTACGCCGGATCGACCTGCTGGGCGGCCGGGCGGCCGCCTTGCGCAACCCGCCGCCCTTGGACGTGCTGGAAAATCCCGACTTTGAAAAACCATCCGACGCCCGCAAAGGCATACCCGGCTGGTTTCTGACCTCCCGCGACGGCGTAACAATCCAACTCGATTCGGCCTGGGCCCACGGCGGCAAACAGTCGGTGCATATAGTCAGCAGCGGTCCGGTGGCCTACCTTGTAAGTCGGCCCATACCCGCGCCGACCACCGGCCGGGTGTGGATGTCCGTTTGGCTCCGCATCGCCGACCCCAATAAACAACCGCCCCTGCGCCTGGCCTTGGAAGGCAAACTGGGCGGACGCGATTACTATCCGTTCGCGCCGGTCGGCCGCTTGCCCAACGGAAGGCCCACCGGCGTGAACATAAGCGACCAATGGGCACAATACATTTTCCAGGTCGACGATCTGCCCCTGGAAGGCCTGTCGTCGCTGCGGGTGAGATTCGACCTGATGGGAGCGGGCGAAGTCTGGGTCGATGACGTGCAATTGTTCAATCTGGCCTTCAGCCGGCCGGAAATCATCGAACTCTCGAAACTCATCCACCTGGCCGACGCGAAACTGCAAAACGGCCAGGTCTGCGATTGCATCCGCTTGCTGGAAGGCTATTGGCCGCGCTTCCTCGAGGAAAACGTGCCTGCGCCCGTCGAAACCCCATCCGCGCCGAAACCCGCCGCCGAATTGGCCGATCAGCCCGCCGCCAAAACTCCACCCGCCAAAACTCCGCCCGCCGAAGAGCCTCCCGCCCAAAATTCCGACCGCACCGGCTGGTTCAACCGCGTGAAAAACCTGCTGCCTGAAAAATTGCGGTTCTGATTTAGAGGGCTCAGGGTTCGGGGTTCAGTATTTAGGCTTCGGCATTAGAACTATTTTCAATCTTGTGTTCCGACCGAGAGTAAAGTAGTCGGCACATTCCGTACTGCGTACTTCGTACTTTTGCGTTCAATCCTTCACTTTTCGCGCCCAAGTATACCACAGCATGATGAGAGCAACGCTGAGAAGAAGGATGGCGTTCGGTTCTGGAACCGCGGTAATCCCATAATCTTGCGGCTCGCCGGCAATCGCCTCGATGGTAACCATCGTGCCGCTGCCGATGGTTAACGTGTCCTGGCAGATGGACGCGGCAGTCAGAATGGCGCCAGTGTCTACTTTTGTGATTCCACTTCCCGTGATTGTACCTATCACATATATGCCGTTAACCACTTCAAACGTTGCCAATGCGGCGGTGGTGATATTGAGGTTCGGCTTGTTCACACTCACAGTTTTCATAATAGACGTGCCCGATTGGACATCGATAAGCGATGTGCCGATTGCGGCGATGCCATGGGCGATTTCCAGCGTGCCGCCGTTAACGATGGTGTCGCCGCTATAAGTATTCAATGCGCTAAGGGTTAGCGTACCGGAATTGAATTTATTCAATCCGCCCGTGCCGCTAAGAACGCCGGAAAGCCCGACTGTGTAGCCTGCGGTATCAACATTGGCATTGCCGCCATCTCCGGTCAGCGTCATGGGCATAGTAGAGGTGAAGTTATCGCTTGCCTGGAGTGTCCCACCCCCAAAGTTAAAGGCTGCATTTCCGCCGCCCTTCCCGATCCATTTTGTTATTAATATTCCGCCCGTAAAGTTATAGGTTCCAATTGAACTAGAATTGCCGCCAAGATCTATATCTATGCTCGTATTGATTCCTCCGGATTGATTGAATGTACCCGTGCCTGCGTCACCAACAGAAATACCGGTTATTGCTGATAATTGTCCTGTTCCACTTAGATTGTATGTTCCATTTGAACCTGGGTATTTACCTATAGATAATTCTGAGTAACCTCCGCTTATGATTGTGTTGGTTCCTGCTGATTGATTGAATATCCCTATTCCCCCCCTACATCCAATGAACTCAACCAAAGAATTTAACTGGCCCGTACCGCTGAGATTGTATATTGCGCTCACATCGGAGGATAATCCAAGTGAAAGACCATCGTTATTGTAAGTGATTGTGTTTGTACCCGCTGACTGATTAAAAGTGGCTATGCCACCATCGCCGGTAAGTCCTACACTATAGCCAATAATCTCCCCTGGAGTGACCAATTCTGCCGATCCATTCAGATTATAGGTTCCGTTTTCGTAAATAGTAATATCACTACCATTATATCCCCCTGATTGATTGAATGTTCCGATACCATTAACACCAATGAGAGAGTGACAATAGAAACTGCCGCCAATCATTTCGACCGTTCCTGGGAGTGTGCCGCCGAGATAAAGATAAAAACATTTTTCATCGGATTTGGTAATGGTTGCCGTTCCGCCGTTGCTGATAAATGCATTGTCCGAGTCTCTCGGCACGGCGCCGCCCCAACTGGTAGGTTCTGACCAATCGCCAGAAGAGACGATCCATTCATTTGCATAAATGTAAGAAGAAGTTAGAAAAAAGATCGCCGCCGATATAAATCTCAACACTCCATGAACATTGCGGATTCTAAAAGGGAAAGTGCCATTTTCATCTCGCGAAAATCGGGATAGTCTCCGAATCTGGACATTTTGGATACATGACATAATAATGCCCTCCTAAATCGTTCCGAGATCGCGGCACAATTAACTGTTATCGAACAAAAGCTCCCACATTTAACTTATATTATAACAAGTTTACCAGAGGGTGTCAATATACCCCACTGATCGAGTTTAGGATGGAGGCTGTAGACTATTAGATGTATGCTAAAGGAAGTGGGGCGAGCTTGAGAGAGATTGGCTGTCACTAACAACGACAAATCAGTGCCGAGTACGAAGCACGGAGTGAAGCAATATATCGCATCAGTGTTTATTATTGTTCAATTTGCGATTTGAAATTTGCAATGGTCAATTTGCAATCTAAAAAAATTGAAAATCTCCAAAACCTCCTCGCCCGGCAGATCGTGATCCTCGACGGGGCGATGGGCACGATGATTCAACAACTTAATTTCGGCGAGGCGGAGTTTCGGGGAAAAGAATTCGCCGGACATCCGCGGGATTTGCAGGGCTGCAACGACCTGCTGTCAATCACACAGCCGGAGGCAATTTCCACCATTCATCTTGATTATCTTAAAGCCGGCGCGGACATCATCTCCACCAACACTTTTAATGCCAACGCCATTTCCATGGCCGACTATGGGCTAGCCGATAGCATCCGCGAAATCAACGCCGCCGCAGTTGCCTGCGCGAAAAAAGCGATTCATCACTCATCCCTCATCTCTCATCCCTCATCCTTCATCCCTCATCCTTCATCCCTTCCCTCTGGCCCGTTCATCGCCGGGTCGATCGGGCCGACTAACCGCACCTTATCACTTTCGCCCGATGTAAACGATCCGGGTTTTAGGGCCGTGACTTTTGATCAACTTGTGGCGGCATATTATGAGCAGGCCGCTCGGCTCATTGAAGCCGGCGTCGATATACTTCTGCCCGAAACCACCTTTGACACGCTCAATCTCAAAGCCTGCCTGCTGGCCATTGAAAACTATTTCGATGAGCACGGCATCCGCCTGCCGGTCATGGCCTCGGTGACGATCACCGACCGCAGCGGGCGCACGCTTTCCGGCCAGACACTCGAGGCATTTCTGATTTCCATCAGCCACGCCGACTTGTTCAGCGTGGGCATAAACTGCGCACTCGGACCTGAGTTGATGCGCCCGTACGTCGAGGAACTATCGAATTTATGCCCGCTTTGGACCAGTTGTCATCCCAACGCCGGACTGCCCAACGAATTGGGCGGATACGACGAAACGCCGGAGCAAATGGCGTCGGTCCTCGGCGAATTCGCGGCCAACGGCTGGCTTAATATCGTGGGCGGATGCTGCGGCACCACGCCTGAGCACATCCGCGCGATTGCCCAAGCCGTGGCCGGAAAACCGCCGCGCAACCCGCCGGCGCCCAAGCCGTATTCGCGCTACAGCGGATTGGAGCCGTATACAATCCGGCCCGACGGCACTTTCACGATGATCGGCGAGCGCACGAACGTTTCCGGCTCGCGGAAGTTCGCCCGGCTGGTCCGCGAAGGCAACCTGGCCGAGGCGGTTTCGATCGCCCGAGGGCAGGTCGAAGGCGGGGCAAACCTGATCGACGTCAACATGGACGAAGGACTGCTCGACGGCCCGGCAGTAATGACAAAATTCCTCAATCTCATCGCCGCCGAGCCGGACATCGCCCGCGTGCCGGTAATGATCGACAGTTCGAACTGGGCGGTCATCGAGGCGGGCCTGAAATGCGTGCAAGGCAAGTCAATCGCCAATTCGATAAGCCTGAAAGAAGGCGAGAAGGAATTTTTAAAACACGCCCGGCTGGTGCGGCGCTACGGCGCGGCCTGCGTGGTAATGATGTTCGACGAGCAAGGCCAGGCCGTAACCGTAGATGATAAAATACGCATTGCCCGCCGGGCGTATCACCTGCTGACCGAAAAGGCCGGCATGCCCGCACACGACATCATTTTTGACCCCAACGTCCTGGCGATTGGCACCGGCATGGAAGAGCACGCCCGCTATGCATTGAACTTCATCGAGGCAGCACGGAGGATCAAGAAGTTGCTGCCTGACGTGAAAATCTCCGGCGGCATCAGCAACGTGTCCTTCGCTTTTCGCGGCAACGACACCGTGCGCGAGGCCATCAACGCGGCGTTTTTGTATCACGCCATCCAGGCTGGGCTGGATATGGGCATCGTCAACGCCGGGCAATTGGCCATATACGAAGAAATCGAACCAAAACTGCTGGAACACGTGGAAGACGTGATATTCGACCGACGCAGCGACGCCACCGAACGGTTGATCGCGTTGGGCGCCACGCTTGCGGGCAAAACCGCAGACGATGCGAAAACCGATCCGGCCTGGCGCGACGCGCCCGTCGAACAGCGGCTGAAACACTCCCTGATCCAGGGCATCACTGAATGTATAGAGCAGGACGCGGAGGAAGCCCGGGCCCGATATCCCAGTTGCCTGTCGATAATCGAAGGCCCGCTTATGGCCGGGATGCAAGTCGTGGGCGACCTGTTCGGCGAGGGCAAGATGTTCCTGCCCCAGGTGGTCAAAAGCGCCCGGGTAATGAAAAAGGCCGTGGCCTATTTGATGCCCTTCATGGATGCCGAGAAAAATAAGGAGTTGAAAAAGGGGACGGGCACCGAGGGCGATAGTGGGCAGACAGGCACTGTTGGAAAAGACATTGGCGGGCAAGCAGCCAGTGGTACCGGGCGTGGCGCCCGCGGCACTATCGTCATGGCCACCGTCAAGGGCGACGTCCACGATATAGGCAAGAACATCGTGGGCATTGTGCTGGGGTGCAACAACTACAAGGTGATCGACCTGGGCGTAATGGTCCCCTGCGAAAAAATCCTGCAAACGGCCCTGGAAAACCGCGCCGACATGATCGGCCTTAGCGGGCTGATCACGCCGAGCCTTGAGGAGATGGTCCACGTGGCCAGGGAGATGGACCGCACCGGAATGAGCATTCCGCTATTGATCGGCGGGGCAACCACCAGCCCAAAACACACGGCCGTAAAAATCGCCCCGGCATACCGGCACGAAGTGGTGCACGTAAAAGACGCCTCGCGGAGCGTGCCGGCGGTCGAGCGGCTAATCGACCCGGAAAAACGCAAGTCGCTGGACGCCGAAAACCGCGCATACCAGGCGCAGATGGTCACGGCCTTCAAATCCCGCGCCGAAACCAAGCTGGTCCCATACCGCGTAGCCCTTGCCGGCCGGTTCAAAACCGATTGGACCGCAATCGAAATTCCAAAACCTTTGTTTATCGGTACTCGGGCGTTTGCCGATTATCCGCTGGAAGAACTCGCCAAATACATCGACTGGGGACCGTTTTTTTGGGCCTGGGAATTGCGTGGAAAATTCCCCGAAATCCTGGATCATCCCCAGCGCGGCGAAGAAGCCCGAAAACTTCATGCCGACGGCAAAAAACTGCTGGATAAAATCATCGAAAACCGCTGGTTGCAAGCCCGCGGCGTGTACGGCTTTTGGCCGGCGGCATCGTTGGGCGACGATGTTCTAGTCTATGAGGACGAAACCCGCTCGGCCGAGCTTGCCCGATTTCATTTCCTCCGCCAGCAATGGCTCAGCAAAGATCGCGATTGCTACTATTCGCTGGCCGATTTCATCGCCCCGGCCGAAAGTGGGCGCAAGGACTATCTTGGAGCCTTTGCCGTGACCGGCGGCATCGGCTCGGCCGAACTTGTCGCCCGGTTCGAGGCCGACAACGACGACTACAGCGCAATCATGTCGAAGGTGCTGGCCGACCGCCTGGCAGAGGCCTTTGCCGAGTGCCTGCACGAGCGGGCAAGGATCGATTGGCATTTCGGGCGCGACGAAAAACTTTCGATTGAAGACATGATCGCGGAGCGATATCGCGGCATCCGCCCTGCGCCCGGCTATCCGTCGCTTCCCGACCACACCGAAAAACGCATCCTTTTCGACCTGATGCAAGTGGAACGCCAAATAGGTATGACACTAACCGAAAGCTACATGATGCTCCCGCCGGCCTCGGTCTGCGGCTTTATTTTCTCCCATCCGGCGTCGCATTACTTCGCCATCAACCGCGTAACGCGCGACCAGGTCGAAGACTATGCCCGGCGCAAAGGGATGAAACTAAAAGAAGCGGAAAAATGGCTGGCACCGGTGCTGGGCTACGACGTGGATTAAAAAAGTAGGGTGCATGAAATGCACCTGTTTCATTGTGGCCAAAAAAGGTGCGTTTCACGCACCCTACGACTCGCAGTAAGGGCAATTCCGGAATAAAATCTTGCCATAAACCGCACAATACATTACATTGTTGATGGCGGCGGCGCGTTTTGGAAACACAATCACTTCCAGTGCCCGGGGGGAAAGCCATGTTCCGGCGATTTATCGTTTTAATTGCGTCCTGCACGCTTCTACTTGGTTGTTCCAAAGAATTACCCCAATTGCCGCTTGAGGTCGATAAAGACGGCGGATTTCGGTTGAAAGAAATCTCGCTGACAGAGGCTATCGAGCGGCAACCTGGATTGGAGAACTGCGGAGGTTTCTCAGAGCGCATGGAAAAGGAGCCCGGGCAGCTTGAAAATGCCGCTGCGGTCAAATACCCGCAATTTAAAGGATCCCGCCCGCTGTACGGACTTGCAGGGTTTAACCGCAACTTTTTGCCGTCCGACAAGGATATTAAATTTTTCTTTGCCTTGGATGCATCCGGCAAAGATGGCTACGATACGCTTTATTTCGATATAAACCACGATCTGGATCTGACCAACGATGCTCCGCTAAAGCTTAGCAAAAAACCCTGGCCGACGGGCTTAAAACCCTGGTTGAAGACTGATGATCGTCTGACGTTCGAGGAACTCGCCGTGCCTATCGATTTTGGACCCGGCTATGGCATTCAGCCTGTTAAATTTCTTCCAGTGTATATCAAACCTGTTGTAATGCATTTTGTTCCATTATCGTTCTATGCTGGGCGAATCAAGATCGCGGATCATCTGTTCGACGCCATACTTGTGCAGGAAATGATTGGCACAAAGGGTAGGCTTCACGGGCATGTCTTTCGGCTCTTCATGATGGAGCCCGGGGAAAAAAGGATGTACGAAGATTGGCCTCCGTGTGACGAATTGAATTCCTTTCGTCTAGTCGATGGCAAGTATTATACTGCAAGCTCCACGCCCACAGGCGATAAATTATTTGTCAAGCCATACACCGGCGAATTGGGCACGCTAAAAATCGGGCCGGGACCCCGGGACATCAAAAACTTTTCTGCCGCGGGATCCTTAACGTCGCTGGCATCCGCCGTGCAAGTAGGCAAATTCGAAGGCGGAAAATCAGGAGAACTTCAACCAGTTTCAGAGTGGCAGGCGCCGGTGGGCGACTATGCAGTCTTATTTTTAACAATTCATTATGACGCGCTTACTATAGACATCCGTTGCAACTCTCACTCGGACGGAAAATTGTTCAATCGGCGCGGACAGCCACGTCTGCTGCCCGTTCACATCCGCAAGGATGAACCGTTCGTGTTGGAGCTGGCAAACAAACCAGAATTCTATTTCACCGGTCTGGAAAAGGACCCGCCCTACAAACCAGGCGAAGCAGTTTTCTTCCGTGCAGTGCTCATCGAGCCGGTCTTGGATATTTTGTTCCGCGGACTGGAAGATTCTCGGAAGAAAATAAAAAAAGAAATCGAACTAGACGACGGCACTAAGGAAGTCAGGGAAGTAAACGAGTCTCTGGACCCCATAGTTACCATTACCGATTCCAGAGGAAAGGTCGTATCAGAAGGCACTATGCCCTTTTGCTGAGTGATTGACGGTGTACGCGAGTACTCGTGGCGAGTACCAGAAGACATCAAACTAGCGGGCAAGAGCGAGACGTTCACGGTCACGGTAAAATACGATACAAAGGAATTGTACGGCAAAATAGAGAGTTCGCGGACAATTATTATTTCCAGGGAGTAATCATGTACCGGAAATTCATAGTACTGATTGCGATTTGCACGTTTCTATCTGGTTGTTCCAAACAATTGCCCCCGTTGCCGCTTGAAGTCGATAGAGACGGCGGATTCCGGCTCAAGGAAATTTCGGTGGCAGAGGCGATCCAGCGCCAACCCGAATTTAATAACTGCGGAGCTCGTGCGGGCCTTAAAGAGAAGACCGAGTACCTTGAAGATTCTACCGCCGCCAAGTATCCGCGGTTTAAAGGGCCCGAACCACTGTATGGATTCGCAAAATTTGGCCGCGATTTTTTGAAATCAGACAGGGAGATCAAATATTTCTTCGCCTTGGATGCATCCGGCGCCGACGGCTACGACACGCTTTATTTTGATGCAAACCACGATCTGGATCTTACCAACGATCCTCCGCTGGGGCTAAGCAAAAAACCCTGGCCCGCGGGACTGAAACCCTTCTTGACCCCTGATAATCGGCTGATGTTCGAGGAACTCGCCGTTCCCATCGATTTCGGGCCGCCTTACGGCGTTCAGCCCGTTAAATTTCTTCCGGTATACATCAAGTCTGCCGCAACAATGCATTTTGTTCCATTAACGTTCGGTGCGGGGCGAATCAAAATGGCGGACCATGAGTTCGACGCCATACTTGAACAGGAAATGGTCGGCGGAAATGCCAGGCTCGATGGACATGTTTTTTTTCTCCATATAATGGAGCCTGGAAAAAAGGAGCCGCTCGAAAGTTGGCCGGGAGCGGAACTCGGCGCCTTTCGCTTCGTCGATGGCAAGTATTATGCAATTAGCACCACGCCGGTTGGCGATAAATTGTTCGTCAAACCGTACACGGGCGAACTGGGTACGCTAAAAATCGGGCCGGGTTCCCGGGATATAAAAGACTTTACAGCCGAGGGATATATTACCTCGCAAACATCCGCAGTGCCAATAGGGAAGCCGGAAGCAGGAAAAGAAGGATCGCTTCAACCGGTGGCCGAGTGGCAAGTGCCGGTGGGCGACTATACCCCCTATAGCCTGACGCTTCATTACGACGAGCTTTCCATAGAAATCGGCTATAATTTCCACTCGGATGGTCATCTCTATAATCTGCGCGAGCGGCCGAGGATGTTCCCCATCCAAATCCGCAAGGATAAACCATTCGTGCTCGACCTGGCAAATAAACCGGAAATCTACTTTAGAGCCCCGGAAAAAGATGCGGCCTTTAAACCCGGCGAAGAAGTAGGCGTCATCGCGGTCCTCATCGATCCGGTATTGGATATCATGTTGCGAGGACTAAATAAGAACGATAAATCGCTGGATCCCACGGTGACCATCGCCGATTCCAGCGGAAAGACCGTGGCCGAGGGCGTCATGCCCTTTGGCTGAAACGCCATATGCCGGTACTCGTGGCGAGTACAAGAGGACATCAAACTGGCCGGCAAGAGCGAGACGTTTACGGTAGCGGTAAAATACGACACAAAGGAACTCTATGGTATAGTCGAATCGTCCCGGACGGTCACAATTACAAGGGATTAAAAGTAGGGCGCATGAAATGCACCGATTTCATCGTGGGGAAAAAAGAAGGTGCGTTTCACGCACCCTACTGACTATTTCAAGGGAATAACGATTGGGAGTTAAACATGGAATGCATGAAAGAAAAAAATCTCAAAGATTGCACCTGCACGTATAGTTGTTCCAAGCGCGGGCTGTGCTGCGAATGCGTGCGCTATCATCGTCAATCCGGGGAAATACCGGGTTGCTTCTTTCCCAAGGACGGCGAAAGAACTTACGACCGCAGCATCGGCAATTTCATAAAGTTTTGCAAGCGGTAAGGATGCTGGTTTTTCGTTCTTGACCCTTAATACCCGGGCAGAGTAAATTGCCACAGCGAGGTAGAATGCGCTTGGATTGTAAACAATAGTGTTAAACTGGGTAATTTGCACATATTTGTATAATTAAGGTTGGATTGGAGTTTATATTTAGCCCCCCTTGTAAACATGGGGGAAAAGCGAAGAACTGTTGGGGCGGCAGTTAAACTGCTGCCCCAACGGAGATTTGCCCGGAATAACCCCCGGTGTGTTCACCGGGTGCTAAATAAAATATGGAAGAACTTTTTTCACAAATCGGCGATGTGCTGGGCGGATTTTTCGGCGGGATAGGCCGGGGGATCGAACGCTCGATCACCAGTCTTTTCGGCTCTTCCAACGCCCGATACCTGAAAAAGCTTCAGCCCACAGTTGCCGCCATCAACGCCTTGGAGCCTAAGTATCAGGAGATGACCGACGCCGAATTGCGGGAACAGACCGTCAAGTTCCGCAAGCGGTTGGCGGCCGGCGAAACGCTGGACGACTTGTTGATCGAGGCCTTTGCCGTGTGCCGAGAGGCCGGGCGCAAGGTGTTGGGAATGCGGCACTTCGACGTGCAATTGATGGGCGGCATGGTGTTGCATCGCGGTTGCATAGCCGAGATGGTCACCGGCGAGGGCAAAACCCTGGTCGCCACGCTGCCGGCCTATCTGAACGCCTTGGAAGGCAAAGGTGTGCACGTGGTCACGGTCAACGACTACCTCGCCCGCCGCGACATGGAATGGATGGGACCGCTCTATATGTCCCTGGGGCTTACCGTGGGCGCGATCCAAAGCAACATGGAAACCGACCAGCGGCAAAAAGCCTACGACTGCGACATCACCTACGGCACGAACAACGAGTTCGGCTTCGATTATCTGCGCGACAACATGCGTCCGGCGGCCAGGGGCGACGATCTATTCCCAAAACATTTGCAGCAATCGCAAGGGCCTTTGCACTATGCGATCATCGACGAAGTGGACAACATCCTTATCGACGAAGCCCGCACGCCGCTTATCATATCCGGCCCGGCCTTCGACGACGTCCGCCGCTACGCCATGGCCGACCGCATCGCCCGGCAGTTGAAAAAAGACGTCCATTTCGAGGTCAAGGAAAAGGAGCACACGGCCAACTTGACCGACGAAGGCGTACGGGCCGCCGAACAACTGGCGGGCGTGGAAAGCTTTTACACCGCCGGGCACATGGAATGGCCGCACTTGATCGACAACTCGCTTAAGGCCCATCACCTTTACAAGCGCGACGTGAACTACGTGGTTAACGGCGACGAGGTGGTCATCGTCGACGAGTTCACCGGCCGCTTGATGCCCGGACGCAATTGGAGCGACGGCCTGCACCAGGCGGTCGAGGCCAAGGAGGGCGTGCGGATCAAGGAGGAAAACCAGACCCTGGCCACCATCACGCTGCAAAACTTTTTCAAACTCTACGACAAGATCTGCGGCATGACGGGCACGGCCATGACCGAGGCCGCCGAGTTCTGGAAAATCTACAAACTCGACGTGATCGCCGTGCCCACCAACCAGCCGCTCAAGCGGATCAACAACGCCGACGTGATCTTCCGCACCGAGCGGGAAAAATACACC
>JBEKIK010000014.1:0-11851 GCA_050011795.1 Thermoguttaceae bacterium
CACCGACGCCGGCGGCATGGACAAGGACAAGTTCGAGCCTGCCCCTTACAGTCAATACAAGGGCGATCCTAATAAGGCGTACTGGTTTTTTGACGAAGAGACTGCTCGGGCCGCCGCGGCCTTCCAAGGCGACCGCAAAAAACGCCTGCGCCAGATGCTCACCTTCGTTGAAGACGGTCGGCCGCTGCCGGTAGCTAAACAAGGTTTTGCCCCCTTGAAATTTCAGCCGGAACAAGACGGCCTGACATTCGATGTAGAAGGCGGTTTTCTTTCGGAAATGCCGCCCGAGCTTATCGGCGCGGGCGAACACCTGGGGCATGCGCCTGGCCCCATTATGTTCCGCGTAATTACCGGACCGGCAATTCAGATCGGACCCCAGACCTTCCGCGTACAATTCGACCGCGGGGGCATGGGCGATGCGATTTGGATCCAAGCAGAACACCCGGGCGACGATCAGTATCGTCGCGCCGTACAGCCCGGGCAAATGCTTATCCCGCAAAATCTCGCCAAAGGCAAGCCCCAGACAATCACCTTTCCAAAAATTGAAAATCAGAAAGCCGGCGTTAAAACAATCAAGTTGAAGGCAACGTCGAATTCCGGCCTGCCGGTCGATTACTACGTAGTCGCAGGTCCGGCGGAAGTGGAAGGCGATACTTTAAAGATGACTCCTATACCCGTGCACAGTAAATATCCGGTCAAGGTCACGGTCACCGCCTACCAATGGGGACGCACAATCGAGCCGCTATACCAAACGGCCCAGCCCGTGGAACAATCTTTTTCAATTGAGTAAAATGTGAATAATGTTATATTCTTCGTTTAGCCCCAGAGCTTGCTTTGGGAGTTTTTTCCACTCGTTATGATTTTATGAATAGCCGCGAGTCACGGCCCGGGGGAAGCACGCAGGTCACTATCACGACGGGGTTTTCCGGTGGTTCACGCTCCACACTGATCTTGGCCTGCTCGACTTTGTGCCGACCTTGGTCATCCTCGCGCCACAAAGTCCACATACTATTCGAGTCGGCGCCGCTGGGAAGAGCGAACGCCATGCCGGCCTTGACCGAAGCGGAAGAAGAGTAGCGCCATCCGTCTTCATGGCGAAGTAGCGAGGCGCTGATAGGCGCGCTATCAGCCGCGGTCAGGAACACGCGGGAGTCGCCCAAAGTTTGTCCGTGTCCCAGATACACCTCCGAAATCGCGCCGTCCCCCATCAAAATCGCAGCGAAACTGCCCTGAAAATTGCAACCCTCGAAGCTGCGCACATCGGCAGGCCGATCGTCTTGAGCCAGCAACACCTTAATTGCGGAGTCCTTGCCGCCGTCCTTTGTCCGGCCTTCCACCACGCAAGCGGCAAGACTTGAATTGTCGCCTTCCACTTTGGCCGCGCGCACCTTGGTTATTGCAGGTCCATCGGTGCTGAGATAAGGTTCATACACCGCGATGAACGGCTGCCGCCACGCATCGCCTTGCTGACGCACGAGCACGGTCGGCATGGGAATTTCTCCAAACCTGGGAGGCAGCGCATCACGGCCGGCGTGGTTGGCGGGCGCGTCCAGGGTAAACACCCGCCGCTTTACTTGTCCGGGCATCCACAAAGTCATAAGATGTTCCGGACCGCTCCGCAACTTCGCAGTGAACGTCGCGCGCCAATCTTCGGCAAAGTCAGCCGATCGCTCGTTTTTAAAATAGTCGTAGCCTTTCAATGTCCCGTGCCGCGATCCGAGCAGGTCGCTCCCGGCTAGAGCCAGCGGATTTCCGGCCGAGTCGCAAATCGCAAGCGATTGCCCGATATTGTGATAAAGATAATCGTGGAAGCTGTCCTCCTCGGATTGTACCCGGCAGCGGAACACGTCGAAATAAAATCCGCTCCGCTCCCCGGTGCGAACCAAGGCCAGGCTGCGCTGCTGTCGGGACTCGGGATTGGCGTAACTGAATGCAGCCTGGGCGAAACCTATGTTGGGGCTCACGGCCGGATCGCCGGAGGCGGGTTCAACCAATTCTAGATCCATTGCTATCTGGCCGCGGCCGCTCCGGTAAGTGGATTTGCCGTTGACGATGACCGTGTTGTGAGCGGGCGGCTGGGAATAATACTCCGCGTGATCGGCCTGCCAGTAACTCGAACCGCGTCCGGGGTCCGCGCCGAGAATCAGTCCCGCCCCATAAAGCTCAATAGCCAGGCCGTTGGCGTGAGCATGTCCGCCGGCCGTGCCGAACATCGCAGCCGCCAGCGAATAATCCGGACCGGCGGCGGAGTCGTTCCGCTCGAAGAGCACATTCAAGGGTTTGCCGAAGAAAGTCCGCGATTCGTGCGATAATGCAGGCGGGACTTGTTTCAATTCCGCGACGTATTTCGTCAGCGCGACCATATTTGCATTGGCTGAACGGTCGTAATTGCCGGAAATAATCTCTCGCTGTAGCGCTGCTGTAAGCCGGTCTTCGAGCGCGGTGTCGGATCGCCGGCGGGCATCGGTGATTAAAAGTTCCAGGGCAATCGTGTTAAGCCGGGGATTGACCGTATCGCCCAAGCCGGTGGCGAAGCCGTTGGGATATATCAAACCCATCTGCGCCATGATCGCGCGGGGCAGAATGGGATCGGCGAGAACCGCCTGACCGGCCGGGTCGCCGGACATAAGCGACGCCGTGCGCACGATGTCCGCCGTCGTGCCGAAGGAATATCCCGGCGCTTCGGGCCACAGCGCGGTTTCGAGGTCGTATCCTTCTTTGATCACATGGGTCAGACCGGTCTGAGCGGGCAGCCGGCAGTTGAGCACTGTATCGATGTAATACGGCCGTCCTTTGCCGTCCGGGTAGTTGCCGTTTTCTTCCAGGGCCAGGCCCGCAAAAGCAATGATCCTGGCCTGGTTCAAGTTCCAATTGCCGGTGCGCCCGCCGCCGTCGATCACGCGGTCGGCCATGCGTTTGAGTTGATTTTGAATCAGCGCCACGTCCTTGCCCTGCTTTCTCAGGAAGTCGTAAAGAAAATCGTAGCTCTCGGCCAGAGGAGTGACGATGTCTTCGTGAATTACTTCAAATGAAGTAACTCCGATGATCCGCGCGGCGCCGGGGTCCGCCGGGTCGAACTTCGGCGGCTGGACAAAGGAGAAACCGTACATGTAAGTCCACAGAATTTCACTCGCGTAATCGGCGTATCGCTTATCGCCGCTGAGCCAGTAGATAAACGCGGCGTCGGCGGCCGTCTGGATGATGCGCTCGTTGACCGTTTCGAACATCCGGCCGGTCTGGCCGGCGTCGGCCCATTCTTCGCTCCCGGTTTCCTTGTTTAGCAGCCAGACTTTTCCTTCATTGTCGTTTAACGGTTTTAAATCTTCGAGCCGCGCCGGAGATTGGTATTTTGTGGCCCAATCGCGAGCGCCGCCAAAGCGCGGCGTGGGGACCGGCGCATGCCCTTCGCCACCGGTCCAGCGGCTGTTGCGCACTACCGGCACGGTGTAATGCGTCTGCCAGTTCATGAACAGGCGCGACGACATGAATTGCGGATCGCTTTCAGAGCGCTGGACCAGGTCATCGACGCGGGTCTTGAATTTGGCGTAGGCCGCTTTTGCCCAATCGTATTGTCCTACCTTGGCCTTGATGGATTCACGATCCGCCGGGGTGACGAGGATTTGCGGATGCGCCGCGTGCGACTCCGAAGAATTGGCGGCAAAGATTGAACCGGCGACGATGATTCCCGCCGAACCCAGCGCGGTTTTTTTCAGAAAATCTCTTCGCTTCATGGAATGTCTCTTTATTTATCTTGAAGTGTCTGTGTCTTTTTTTTCCGGATGCTCCACCGTATCGCGCACCATCGTCGCCAAGACAGGACTGGAGTAGAAACCGGAGAAGTGATCTTTGTTGGCCTTCTCGACGTCGACGTGGGCGATGAAAAATCCGTAAACGCCGATGGTTTTATCAATCCAGGGATACGCACCGGCCCAACTCGGACTACTCAGGAGCACCGCATTGCCCCGTTGGTCCAGTTGTTCGCGCCACTCGCCCAAGCCATAAACGCCGTTGTGCTTCAGGCCGCGCACGCGCTGGACGAATTCACCGCCCTTTACCAGCGCCCCGCGGATTTGATCGGCTTGCATTTCGGCGACGGCTTTTTCCGAAAGCACGCGCTTGCCCTTAAACAGGCCGTTGTTTGCGATCATCGCCAGGAAGTTCGCATAATCGCGCAAGATGCTGCGAGCACCGCCGCCCAGCATGGGGCTATGGCCGCCGCCCTGGTCAACCGGGATAAAATGCGTGTTCGTCATTCCCAGGGGACGGGCTATCCGCTCCTGGAACAATGTTTCCCAGTCCTTGCCGGCAGCCACTTCCGCCATTCGCCCGGCAACCTGCATGGCCAAACCGCCGTAATCAAAGCGTTCGCCGGGCTTGTAAACCGGCGGCAGGGGCACGATATGCTCCACGGATTCGACGAGCGTCTGATATTTGTCCGGCGGTTTATCATTGGGCTGGTAGGGTCGATAACCCGAGGTGTGCGAAAGCATTTGGCGGATCGTGGCGCTTTCTTTCGGATCATTCTTGAACTCCGGCAGCCACTTCGATGCGCTGTCGTCGAGCGAGAGTATTCCGTCGTCAACAAGCGACATGATCGTAGCCGCGGCCAGCCATTTGCCCGACGACGCGATAAGCACCGCGGTATCGGGCGTGAAGTCGCCGAAGCAGCGTTCGTAAATTACCTGATTATCCTTGGCCACCAAAAATCCGGCGCCGGGATAATACTGACTATCCATCCAGCCCTGAATGCGCTCAGTTATCGGGGAAAAATCATACCGTGGACTCGTTTGTGCACCGGCAGGGCCGACAACCGCTAAAACCGCGGCGAAAATCGCGCCGACTCCGGGTAAAGAAACGGTTTTCATGGAATTGCCTGGCATCGATAATTGGCGAGGTTGTTATTGGCGCCGTAGTGAAATTGTGACGGATTTAGAGCTTTCATCGTAAGGCGGTTTGATGTTTTCCCCGTTAAGCGTGACCTCGGATGGTTTCCAAGCGGCGCGAAGGATCGCATTGACGACCGGCTGACCCTGGAGCAACAGATCCAGCGTATTGCCCTGTTTCGTAGCGATCAGATAGACCTTGGAAAGCGAGTCGAGCACGACCTTTCCGTTGCGGCGCAAATAGCTGCCGTCGGCGATGAACAACCGCGACGCGGCATCGAAATCGGCCGTATCGGCTCCTTCGGGAAAAGTGACGACCGTCAAATAGGCATCGGTCTCCCAGCCGTTGATCGTGGCGTTGGCATTTCGGTGTCGGATGCGTCCGTCGGCGAGCAAGTTGAGATAGACGTCCGTGACCGTGCCTTTCTGGCGAATGCGCACGCCGTTCATGTCAAGCGACTGAAGACGCTCCAACTTCGGAAGGTTGTTACGATTGGCGTCATTTATCAGCAGCACGGCAACGATGAACTTCGTTCGCCGCGTCAGTTCCGCCGGAACAAAAGCGTAATAAGTGTCCTTGTTCTTTACATCATGGTCCTTAAACCCGCTCTTTTCCACGAGCCGCATTTTTTCGGGGTAGTCTGTCGAGGAGCCGGCTTTCCCCGGGAACGTTTCAGGAAACAGCGGGCGCACAAGCACGCTCGCGGATTCGCCGGACACCTCAAGATCAAGATCTTTTTTTTGCGCTTTGCCGCCCACGTGCAGGAGCCATTCGAACTGGCCCGGCTCGAAACTTTTCACGTCGTCGATGATGAGGATTACGTCGCCGATCCAAAGGAAGTGGCGAAAATTGCGCACGAAACGCCACGCCGTGGGGCCCGTGGCGTCCGCGAACACGTATTTCAAATCGCCCGCATCCATCAGATGAGAAACGGCGCCGGGAAACTGCGAGCCGAAGTAGGTGTCTTCGGGATTCTGGGCCTGCCCGTTAAAGAGCACTACGTTGTGCGCGACGCTCTGGCGGTAATATCCGTCGTACTCAGGCGCCGCATAACCGGGCGATCCGCCGGATTCGATCAGCAGGTATTCGCCGCCGTGGAAGAGCACAAAGGAACCGGCGTCGGCGTGCGAGTGATTCCAGGTGAATCCGGATTTCACGGCCAATAGCGTGGCGTCTTTTTCCCACGACGACCTTAGCGCGGCCCAACCCATGTCGGGATAAATCGACGAATTCGGCAGGTCGGGAACGCTTGGAGCTTGGGCAATATCCGCCTCGGCCGGTCCGTATACCAAATCAAATGCCGAAGTGCGTTCCGGAATTTCGGACGAGCCCTGTTTGAACTGGTTCAGATACCACAGATAGTGTTTCTTGTGCACGCCGTTGGCCCAGGCAAGCGAAACCGAACGCCTGCCGTTTGACGTGGAACTGCCGTCGCCGAACAGCACCGGGACGACACGCCCCTTTTGTAAATAGCATAAGTTGCAGAAAAAATCGCCGAATTTGTCGATCACCGGGATATCCGCCGCCTTTGGCGAACGAAACGCGTTGTTCCAACCTAGACGGAATCGCAGGTAATTGGAAACGGCGAGATCGGCGTAGCCCACGCTTTCGTAAAAGCCGCCTTCCCGATCGATAGTCCTAGGCTTGGTCTCCAGCGCGCTTCCGGCGTAGGCGAGCCATTCGACCGAGCCGGCGCCGATCCGCTGGACCCATTGGCGTGCGCGCGGCTCTTCATCCAAAATAGCGATGCTCGCGATGCCGGCGTTGAACACGCAGACGCTCCACCAGTTGTGGCCCATCGTGTCGAGGGAATGGATGCGTTTATCGCCGAGAACCCAGTCATTGAGGATCAGATTGATGCCTTTTTCGACCAGGGCATCGGCGAAAGTCTTGCGTTCCTCCGGGGAGAGGAATTCGTGGATGCAGTCGAAGCCGATCGCGAAGTTGTAGCATGCCCCGCCGGTCTGCAATCCCGAGTGCCAGGGCGGATCGCGCTCGAGCATGTAGGCTTCGCTGAAATCCGGGCGCCGCATCTGGGTCTGCAGCATTTGCTTGATTCTTTCCGCAAATTTCTTGTCGCCGGTCATGCGGTAGGCCAGGCAGAGTTGTTCCATGCCGCCCCCGCGCTCGCCCCCGCCTCGGCCGCCGCCTGCGTCGGGCTGCTCGACCGCGCGGTTGGCGCCGGCCAGAATTTGCGACCAGGCCTGTTCCGCTGACTTTTCTTTTTCAATACGATCCTTCAGTCGTGCGACATCTTCGGCGGTGAAGAAAAGATACGGGTGAGCGTCGCGTAATTGCAGAGATTCTTGTGTTCCTTGCTCCGCGGCCTGAGCATTGGCACAAATCGCAACGTTCCAGCACAACAAGCAAACCGTGACAAGCCATTTCATTTTCGACGGCAGGGGCCTTTTACAAAACCTAAAAAAGATTGAGGGCAGAGTTTGCATGATCTTCGCATCTTCTTATTTAGCCGGATTTATCCTAGGAGCTGACAAGGGCGACTAAATAAAGTTTAACACATTTATCAACGTTATTCCACAATTCTTTGTACGGCCGTAAATAATTTCACCGGGCCTATCAATCCCGATTCTGGCAAAGGATCGTTTTTCGTGTAATGACGCCACGTGGAAAAGGCGATTCTAGGCCCGGGTCTGGGCAAGTCCTTTACAAACCATTCCGGCAGTTTGACGATCGCGCCCAGGGCCGTGTATTTATCCTCCGCCGGAAAGTATTCGTCGCCGATCAGCCGGTTTGGCCAGAGGTTGGTTACCTTTATTTTCAATTCATTTTCGCCTTCATGCAGGGCCTTGGCGACGTCCATGCGAAATGGGGCTTTCCATAAAATCCCTAGATCCTGACCGTTCAGGTTGACTTCCGCAACGACTGCAACGCGTCCAAGATCCAGAAACATCCTTTGACCATTGATGAAGTCTTTGTTCAGCAAAATGGTTTTTACATAAGTCATTGTTCCCGAAAAGTGGCGGACCCCAAATTCCGAATTTTTAGATAGGGACGCAAGGGCATCTAGATGGATCGCGTCCGGTGCGCCGAGTCCTGCGGGAAACTGTACATTCCACGGGCCATCGAGGGGAATAGTGCGGCAGGTGTTTTCCACCTTGATTGAGGCGCTAGTCCGGGCGCTTTGGAAGCGATAATCGCCGTCCTGCCAGATCAAGGCTTCGATTTTTTCGTTCCTGGTGCATTGTATTCGAAGCGGGGCCGGCGACTTTGGTTCCGATAAGGGCTCGGCGGTGTCAATCAGCTTCACCCCGTCGCGGGAAACCGAAAGATAGGCAGGGGCTTGCGGCGGCTTGCGGAAAACGACAAACACGGATCCCGCGGGCTCGAGATGCAAAGGCACCCGGATTCTCCCATCCTTGAATTCATACAGCGCCGACCCGCTGATTTCACCGGTTTCCGGATCCCAAATCTCCGGTTGCTTCCCGTCGACTCGGAACGAGCAAACCACTTGTTCCTCCCTGTGCGAACAATTGGCGACAAAATACATATCCATATCGCCGATCCGTTTGCGGATATAGCGGATAACGGCGTTTTTATTTCCGGCGGAAAATTCAAAGTCGGGTTTTATGTGTAAACGCTGCAGAACGTCATCGACAGACCTTCCCCAAAAAATACGGCCTTTGCCATGGTTTCGTTCGGTCACCTTGGCGCCGTCGAGATCGCCCCATAATTCCTCAGCCAGAGCCTTGACTTCAGCATTGGTCGAAAAAAGACCCGGGGATGAGTCCGGCTTATTTTGAACCACGAGAGTCATTCCGTTGGCAACCAGTTCGTCGATCCGGCTCAGCAGCGCGGGGGAAATGTTGGTTAGCCGAGGGATTACAAGCAGGCTGTAATTCATTCCGTCAGGGAGGAAAATGCGTCCGTCTTTGACCGTCATCCGATTAAGGATGACGTCCCGGTTCGCTACGTCGGCCGCATAACCGGAAGGCAGCATGGAGGTGATGTTCGGAACGCCCGAACTCGGAGTTTCTCCCTTAAAGTAACAAATGTCGGCAACGTAATGTCCCTGTTGGAGCAAATACTGCGTCCGTTTTAAGTATGATGTCCAGCCCGATGCCTGCCGATTCCATGTGGAGTTGCGATCGAAGTGAGTGCCGAATGGCCCCATCGTCATTCCGGGCGATCCTGTTGTATATGGCTGGTGTACGGTGGTGTGAAATATCAGCCGATTAATTCCCGCGGTAAATATCCAGTCGCCTTCAGTTTTCAGGGCGTACGGGTATTCCGTCCACTTAGTGTTTTGGGGCGAGCCGGTGTAGGCTTCCGCGCCCGCGATTGACTTGCCGAACGTATGGGCCGCGGACGCGGCGAGATACGCCCTATCATCGATGGACCGGTGAGCCCAGAACTCCGCCATCGGGATATCCAGCTTCTCTGCTATCTGCAAGCTTTCGAAAACACCGTCGCCATAAGGCTCGCCGGCAAGGATCATGCCGTGGTTTTTGCACAATTCGTGAAAACGGCCGTAGTAGTTTTCCGCCAGCAGGTCGGCCTGGATTCGCCGAACGTCCCAAAGAAATTTTTCCGTTTCCTCGATGCCGCCGATAATGCGTCCGGTCATGACAGGCAAGTAGGGTTGAATGTCATACTTGCAACGGCGCTTAAACTCCTCGGGAAAATTCTTTGTCCAATTCTGCTTTCCAGCCTCCCAACTGTCGATTGTAATGCCCATAAAACTCTTTCCGACTAACGGTCCCAATTTGGCCAGTAGCGGGTTCAGAAAGGCCTGAAAATGAAAATCCACCGCTTCTTTGCTGAACTTGTCGCACTCCAGCCCAATGCCGGAGTCGGGCGCCGCGGCCGCCTCTTCGCCGGTGGTGGTATGCCCGATGCGCAGGATGTTCCACGATCCCGCCGGTGCGTCCCATTTCAACCGGCCGTCACGATCCATTTTGTTGCTAAGATCCACGACCTTGTGCGGATCGATAATGAGTTCGGGCGGCACTTGTTGGGTTGGGGAAGGTCTGCCGCCTCCGCCCGCGCAAAAATTCGCCTTTGCCGGCCATCCCTGTAGTCGCGGCCCGGCGTGCAATACGACGTCGGAAATCCAAGTCGGCTGCCTGGTCGTTATGCGGAAATACAAGGCCTTCACCGCGGGAAAACTCTGTGCGCCGGGGGCATCCATCTGTCGTAAGGACGGCATGGCGATAGTGCACACCCGTTGAAATTGGGTTCCGTTATCCGAGGCTTCGAGCTGCAATGTGGGCGGATAGTCTTTTGGACCGTCAAAAGGATTTTTCGGCTCTTCAGCTTTCCGGGTAATGGTAATTGCCCTGGCCTCGAAAGGCTCTGAAAACTCGAACAGCAAGACCGCAATCTGATCAGCCGCGGGCTCTAGCCTCACCTTGGTTTCAGGATTATTGTCCAACAGGAGCTTTTTATCCGCTTCCTCTCCGTTTGCCGTAACCCTTTTGACCTTAGCCTCCATGAGCGCCTGCTCGACCGGCAATGCCGGATACGCCAAGACGAACGCGTCGCGATAATACCCGCGTTTGGCGTAAGGTTTGGGCAGTTGGATGTCGATTGGTCCGGCGGCAACCGCGAGCGATTCGCTCCAGACCAATTCCTGCATGGACATTTCAGGCGTTATCCAGGGGCCTCCGGTTCCGGAGTACCCGGGGGCGTTGTGCATGGTAAGTTCCAATCCCAACCGCTCAGCCTCACCGGCGGCATGTAGAATCATGTCGAACCATTCATCGCCGGCAAAATCGACCGGCCCCCTTGGAATGCCCACCGTATCATTATAAATAAGCGCCCCTCCCACACCGCTTTGTTTCATCGCCTCCAAATCGAGCGTGATGCCTTTTTTGGTGATATTGCCATTCATCCACATCCAGTAGGTGTAAGGACGCGCTGAAGGCGGCGGTTGCAGAAACCCTCTTTCGATAAGGTCATCCATCTTGGGATGGGGTGTCGCTTGGCCTGGCTGGACCGGTGATTGCCCCAATGTCTTGGAAAGCAACGGATTAAGTACCATACCCGCGGATGCGACTATGGAGTGTTTTAAGAAGGTTCTTCTTTTCATAATAGCGATCCACTTTTTTCAATATCCCAACCACAGCACCGCGGTTGAACGCGGCCCGACCTTCAGCGGCGCATTTATTACGAGTGTTTTGCCGGAAGTCAAATCGCGGACTTGTCGTCCGATCTCCGGCGCCTTCAACTCGTAAGTCTTGTCTTTCGTCATGTTCATTCCGATCAGGTAGGGGCCGTAGCGTAATGTGTAAAACGAGCCTTTGCCGGCAAAGACGTTGTCGGCGCCGGGCGTGAATTTGACGCCGTCCGGTACTTTTGCTATAGGCAACTTTTCGCCGGCATCCGCGCAATGCACTTCTACCGGATAACGAACGCCGCGTTGTGCAAAGCCGATGAAATTGTCAGGCCGAGTGTAAAATAAACCGCTGGATTCAAAATCCGTCTCCTGCCGCGCAACCGCAATGCGGTCTATGCTCGGAGTGATGTAATGGATGCGCGCGAGAAAATTGATCGCTCCGCGCGCCCGCCAGTAGAGCGAAACGTAGAGAACGTCATCGCCATTCTTGAGCGCGACCACACCGTCTTCTTCATCCGTCCAAACGAAGTCGGATTGGCTGGGCGACATTGGCAGACGCCGCGAACTGGGCGGCTGGGCTTTTAGCGCGTCGTACTGATCGGGCACGCCCAGCAGACCCATTGTCACACGCAAGCCCGTATCCTTCATACGCGCCTTGACGGAAGCAAAGAACTGGTTGTCGGCGAACATCTGCTGTACACAACCAACGGAATCCGGATTAAGCGTGGCCGCGGCGGAATAAAGGGCCGAACCGTCCCACGACACGCGCTCACAATAAGTTACGTCGCCGGGATAATGTGCGTCGCGCCAGCCGATAATCGTCTCGGCACGCATGGCGCGATTGCCGTCGGCGTCAAGCACCGGATAACGGAAAATAGATCGCGCCGCGGT
>JBEKIK010000015.1:0-12056 GCA_050011795.1 Thermoguttaceae bacterium
ATAGTTATGGTTGTTTTCGTCCACTTCCAAGTCCACCAGCGGCACATCGATTTCTTGCCCTGCTTTGAAAATCTTGCAAAACAGGCCGAAGTATTCCTGCTGTCCGGGATTGTCGTCCGGATCGAGCAGGGCAAGCACTTTGACCGCAGAGTAGGCCGGTTGTCGATAATAACCGATTTCCTCGGTGAGTTGGGCCTCGAAAGGGAATGAGAGATTCGCGGCAAGATATTGGAAATACTTGCGCAACCACTCGATTCCCACATTGGGAAGATGGCCTTTTTCCAGCCCAAGGGCGGTCCTGATCCGACGTTCTTGTTCGTGTAATTCCATGTATTGGACGGTGAGCTTTAAAAGCCTCTAAATTTCCTAAGCCGGAGCCGCGACATTCGCGGATTCGTCCACTGTATCGCCGTTGGTGTCCTGATACAGCGGAGTGGACAAATACCGTTCGCCGAAGCTGGCGGCTATCGTGACGATCACTTTCCCGCGATTCTCGGGCTTTCCGGCCACGCGCACGGCCGCGGCCACGTTGGCCCCGGTGCTGATTCCGCCCAAAATACCCTCTTCCCGGGCCAAACGCCTGGCCCAGGTGAATGCTTCTTCATTGGTAACACTTTCCACGCCGTTTAAGAGCGACGTGTCGAGGTTTTTGGGAATGAAGCCCGCGCCAATGCCCTGGATTTTGTGCGGTCCGGGCTTGCCCCCGGAGATCACGGGTGAATCCGCCGGCTCCACGGCAATCGCCCGAAATCGGGGATTCTTTGCCCGAATATAACGGGTCACTCCGGTGATTGTTCCACCCGTTCCCACGCCGGCTACGATCACGTCAATTCGTCCGCCGGTATCTTCCCAGATTTCTTTTCCGGTGGTTTTTTCGTGGATCTCGGGATTGGCCGGGTTGTCGAACTGCTGCGGCATCCAAGCGTTGGGCGTTGATGCGACGAGTTCTTGGGCCTTGGCAATAGCGCCTTTCATGCCGTCTTTGGCGGGCGTAAGCACGAGTTTTGCTCCAAGTGCCCGCAACATGCCCCGCCGCTCGATACTCATCGACTCGGGCATGGTCAGCGTCAAGTCATAGCCTTTGGCCGCGGCGACGAACGCCAAAGCAATCCCCGTATTGCCGCTTGTAGGCTCGATGATCTTGGTCTTGCGCGAGAGAATTCCACTGGTTTCCGCGGCCTCGATCATCGCCCGGCCGATACGGTCCTTCACGCTGGAAAACGGATTGAAAAACTCCAGCTTCAGCAGGACCGTTGCGTATCCGTTGGGAACGATCCGTCTGAGTTGCACCAGCGGCGTATCGAATGTCGTTTGAATAATGTCGGAATATGTTTCTTTGCGTGACATGGTAATTAGTCCTTTTTTTGGAAAATGTAATGGGTGCCAAATCTGCCCCGCCCCACCCTCTCCCAAAGGGAGAGGGGAGAGCTGAATATGTTTAGTACTCATATTTCAATTGCAACCACCAAGCGCTGTTTTCTTGCGTATTTGCAAGCTGGCCGAAAATACCGTAGCCGGCGACCAGCGTGGCATGATTACTAAGGATATACCCCAGGTCAAAGGCGTGCCAGTTGTTTTCACCGCCGATCAGCGGGTCTAATCCGCTAGTGTACGGATTGGTCTGGCCGCGGAATTCGTAGGCAAGCACGACTTTATCCGACGGCAGGTACGCCACGTTGCCCTCGAAGGTGGCGTGATACGTATCGCCGAATCCCAGAAAGCCCAGCTCCGCCGCCTGGCTCATGCGCAGACCCGCCGTTAAGATCAGCGGCCTGCCTAGGACATCAGGCGTAATGGTCTTAGTGGCGGTCAAAGTGAAATCGGTGCCGTTTTCGCGGCGATACCCGATATCCTTCAGCGCGCACCCTAGCCGGCTGCTGATGTCGGCGATGCAGCTATTGTACTTGAAATGGACGCCTGCCGTGACGGCGGGCGCGGCGAAACCGCCGATGTACGTGTCTTCTTTTATCAGTAATCCGCGTATGTTGAACGTGTGGAGCCAAACGTCGCTCTGATTGATGTCCACGGTGGTGGCCTGGCTGATGTCGCTTGGCAGCGTACCCAAACCGAATCGATCGGCGCCGTATCCGAATTCAATTCTCTGGTCAACCGTCTCGGTAACGGTAAGCACATTGAGGTTCTTGCGGCCCATGCTGACGTAGGTCGTTGCAACCGAAGGTTTGCCGATCACATGGCACTCGTCGCCCGGATTAACCAGGTAAGCCATGGGCGTGATGGCACCTCCGCCGTAACCTTCGATAGTGTGGAACGGCAATGGCAGCGCCTTGTCCGGTGCTGCCGCAGGCGCTGCCCCATCGGCGGCCTGTGTCGCGGTCTCATCGGCTTCGGCATACGAGGCGTACTCGGCGGCCATCGCCACGGATGATTTCGCGAGCAATGCCATCATAGTCATGACCCAGCACTTCCATTCACTGTACTTCATGTGTGGGTTCCCCCTTGTATTAGAGATATAACAAAAATCTCGTAAAATCGATCAAACAACATATTCCAGCGGGGCCGTTCGCTCCGCAGCCGTTTGTTCGATGTCGATTAAATCCCGTAGGGTAGTTGAATCGTAAACTTTCTCCACGGCATCGCGGGCCCTGCGCCAAACTTCCTTAAAGGGGCATCGACTATTCAGCCGGCATAGCACTTTGCCCTTGCCCGACACGCAGCTCACCGGCGCCAGCGAGCCGTCGACACTCCGGATGACGTCTCCGAAGGTAATTGTCTCCGGAGACACTGCCAGCACATATCCTCCATTGTTCCCGCGCCGCGATTTCACTTCCCGCGAGTCCTTCAAACCCTGAAGTATCAACTCTAAAAATCGGGGTGGAATGGCTTGGGCTTCGGCGATCTCGGCCGCACTGACAGGATCTCCGCCATATCGTTTGGCCAACTCGAAAAGCGCCCTGAGCGTATACTGACACTTTTGAGAAATGTGCATAATAGGTGCTTTTTGTAAATGTACCTGCGGGAATTTTGAAGTGTTAAATCCGTCCTATTATGCACAATCGGAATTAAACTGTCAATACTTTATAGATTAATGTTTATATTATTATCACCAATAAGGTAATTATTGATCCGGCTTATATCCCGGAGTTCTTATCCCCCTAATCAATATTAATATGCAGTACTTTCGCAGGCGGGAAGCCGTTGAAATAGGTCGACGAGGCGTGGCTGTAGGCGCCGATGTTTTCGCTGTAGACCAGATCGCCGAGTTTCAGATCGGGCAGCTCCTCGGCCAGCGATATGGTGTCCAGGGCGTCGCAAGTCGGACCGAATACGGCGGAGATTTGCTTGGATCCATTCTTGAAGGCCTTGATGCCGTACTGGCAATGGTCGAATATGACGCCTGAAAACGTGTGGTATACGCCGTCGTCGATGTAATAGCAGCGCTTGCCGTCGCGCTCGGCCTTGCCGATTATCTTGGCCACCAGCGTGGCGGCGGTGGCCACCAAGAACCGGCCCGGCTCGGCCAGAATTTCGATATTCTTCGGAAATAGACGCTTGAGTTCGGAATTGATGCGTTTGGCCAGTTTCCGAAATGGCTCCACTCCGCTGTTATACGGGGCGGGAAATCCGCCGCCGATATCCAACAATTTCAGGTTGTAGCCGCGTTGTTTTGCTTCTTCAAAAACGCCCGCCGAAAGGTTCAGGGCCTGCACGTAGTTTTCAAAGTTGGTCGTCTGGCTGCCGACGTGGAAACTAAGCCCTTCGACGATCAATCCGGCGCGATGGGCGGCCTCGATCAGCTCCACGGCTTCGCCGGATGAGGCCCCGAACTTCGAGGACAGTTCGACCATGGCCCCGGTGTTGGGCACGCGGATCCGCAAGGCCAGCCCGGCGTGCGGGGCGTACTTGCGGATTTTCTCGATCTCCTCGAAATTGTCGTATGTTACCAGGGGTTTGTATGGATCGAGTTCGGTAAGCGTCTCGTTGGCCTTGATCGGATTGGCATAGATGATCTTGTCCCAGATGAAATCCTGGCGCTCGCGGGCGGGCAGATCTTTTATATTTTCGTAAACGATAAGGAATTCGGGCATTGAGGCCACGTCGAAACTCGCACCGGCCTGGAACAGGGTTCGCACTATGGCCGGGTCGGGATTGGCCTTCACTGCGTAATACGCCTGCACCCGGGGCAAATGCCGCTTGAACTCGGCGTAGTTTTTCCTCAGTGCCGCGTGATCGACCACGAACAGCGGAGTGCCGTGCTCCTGGGCCAGTTTTTTAAGCGCGTTTTTGGTTGCCATTTTCAGGGTTCTTAATCATTACCTTGTCCCCACGCTGGAGCGTGGGAACGAGATTAATTTGCATCGCTCGCCTCCGGCTCGCGGCTAAACATTTTGTCCACTGTCCACTGCCCACTGTCCACTATTAATCGTTATCGTCGATCAGGAAATTTTTAAACTGCCAGGGATCGTTCCAATCGAGATCGGGACGGTTGAAGCCCTCGAAGGCCTTGGCATGGTATTTAAGCGGCGTCCAATCCGAGGGGATCGAGAGCGATTGGCCCAGGTACGCCTTGGCTATATTTAGCACAAAATCGTGGGGCAGATCGTCGGGCACGCATACGCCGCGGCGGGGATTTTGCATCATCCACATCGCCGCCGCCACTGCCGAAATCGCCACCTGCATGGTCGTGGCGTTCTGGTGCGGAAGGAGGCGCCGCGATTCCTCGATGCTCAGGATGCTGCCCGTCCACCAGGAATTATAGGCATGGCCCATCAGCAATGCGCCCAAGATGTCCGCGCCTTCGGTAATTTCGTCGGTCATGATCCGCAGGTTCGGCTGCAACCGATAGCCGTATCCGCGCAGTTCGTTGAGCGAGGCGATTGCCGAGTCGCAAGGGCAGTAGGCGTAATGCACCGTGGGCCGGTACGCGGGCCGGCCGTCCTGCCAAACCGTGAGCTTGTCTGAAATGGTAAATGCCTCGCCGTGGCGGACGACCATGCCGCGGATGCGATAATGCGGCACCCAGGATTGCACCCATGTATTGATGCCCATCCGCGCCAGGCAGATTTGATTCCTCGGTCCGTCGGCGTGCTGGTATGCCAACGTCGGGAGTTCTTTTTCGTGGGTCCCCCAACCCATTTCGGCCGTGGTGGTTCCTTCCTCGCGAAAACCTTCGATGCTCCAGGTATTGACGAACTCGTCGACCTGTTTGGGCCAATCGGTGATTTGCGTGTCGCGCTCGCTGCAATGGATCACTTTGACGCCCAATTTCATTGCCAGGCGGTTAAAAGCGCGGTCGGCAACGAGTTGAGCGATTTCCTCGGCTTCTGGGCCGATTGCTTTTTTATCTTCCAGCAAACGCCGGCCGATGTCCATCAGTCCTTGCTTGGTCCAATGCGAAATCAAGCCCGGGTTCGCGCCGTGTTCGAGAACTGCCGTGGGCCCGGGTTCGGACCACCGCGCGGTCATCCGCCGAACGTTCATGTGCCGCCAATATAGCGTCCGCGTGGTGGGATGCTTGTGATCGCCGCCGCCGTACGGATCCCACACCTCGACCGAGGTGTTCACGTACAAAACGCCGCGATCGTGGCACCATTGCAGGATTTCCAAGCAGTCGATGTTCCACGCCAGGTCGATAATCAGATCCCCGGCCGAAACGTGCTTTTCCAATTCCGCTTGCAGATTGTCGGGAGTGATCCGCTGCCGGACCCAATGCACGCCTTGCGCGGTCCAGGGCTCGAGGACCTCGGCGCGGTCCTCGAAATCCATCACCGAGATATTGGCCGGGGTAATGCGAACGTGTTTGATGAAGATGGGCAGCGCGCACTGCGCAACCGCTCCGTAACCCAAAAATAGAACGCGTTTTGGGAAGTCGAGCATATTGATCATGTTGTAAACAATGCAATGAAATAGTTTAGCCCGGGCACTTGTGCCCGGAGATTCCCGTCCTTTGCACCGGTCGCGACCATGCCGACCATGCTTCGCATGGTGCCCGATGGTGCCCGATGGTGCCCACCGGGCTAAACGCCTATTCATTCACGTATGTTTCCAGGAACCTGGCCAGGCGGTGGAAATCGGAATTGGGTTCGATGTAACGGACCACGGTGACCAGCGTGGCCGGATCGACCAACTGGGTGAAGGGCACGTAGTTCAGTTCCAACTGGCCGGTAACCGAGACCATCACGCCGTCGAGCCGTTTTTCCACCAAGGCCCGATAGGCCCCCACGCCGAGTTGGCTGCCCAGCATGACGTCGAAGGCCTGGGGCCGGGCGCAGCGGCTTTCGTAGCCCAGTTGCAGACCGGTGATTTTTCGCTTCTTGCCGGTCTGCTTGGTGTATTCCTTGGCCACCAGATCGGCGAACAGGCGGCTGAGGTTCAGCTTGGAAATGGCGATGTGTCCGTGCTCGTCGCGGGGCACGCCCTCGATGTGTTTTTGCGGCAAATACTCGGCCAGACCTTCGGCCAGCACGAGCACGCCGAATTCCTTGCCCTCGACCTCTTCCCGGGCGCGCATGGTGGCCACTATGCGGTTGACCACTTCGTGCATGTCCATCACGCGGCGGAGCGTGGTTTTGCCGGTTTTCGGATCGGTGATTTCCTCGCTCATCTCATACTTGCCGGTAATGTCCTCGACGCTGATTACCAGGCTGGCTTCGCCGGCGATGGCCGCGCCGTAGGCCAGCCAGCCCGCGCTGCGGCCCATGGTTTCGGCCACGAAGTATGCGCCGCTGGACTCTGCGTCGGCCAGTAGATTGCGGACCTCCTCGGCCAACACGTTGACCGCCGTGAAGTAACCGAACGTGAAATCAATGCCCGTATAATCGTTGTCGATGGTCTTGGGCAGGTGGACTACGGGAATCCGCCTGCTGCCGGGCGGCAACTGTTCCTGGAAGAGTTTGAACTTGTTGGCGGTCTTCAAGGTGTCGTCGCCGCCGATGGAAATCAAGGCGTCCACGCCTATCGACGCCAGGGCATCGTAAACCGTTCTGAGCTGTTCGGTGCGCTTGGGATCCTTAAAGTGCGACGGCTCGGAAATGTCCTTGCCCGGATTGGCCCGCGCAGTGCCGATCAAGATGCCCTGGGTGTTTCGCGTGCGCTTCAAGAGGTTTTGATTGATGCGGATGTAATCGCGGTTTTCAACCAACGGATGCTCGGGGGCATATTCAATCAGGCGCGAATATCCGTAAAGAACGCCGATGACGTCGATGTTGTTGCGGAGGAAGGAAACGGCCGCAGTGGAGATCACGGCGTTGGCCGCCGGCGCAGGGCCCCCGGCGAACAAAATCGCCACCCGGCGGATATTCGACGGCATCAGCGGCGGTCTGGATAATGTGCTGCTCATGGTTAGTGGTGAGTGGTGAGTGGTTAGTGGTTAGTGATATACCGCTTGCGGTTTCGCGATATCTTAACAAATGTCGTTTTAAGTTGTCAGTTTGAAGTATTCATCCTTCATCCTTCATCCTTCACCCTTCCTTAAGTCGGCCAGGTGCGCTCGATGTACGTGGTATCGACCTGGGCGCTGACGAACGCCGAAGACTCGAGGACTTTCAGGTGCAGGGGAACCGTGGTCTTGATGCCTTCTATGCGTAATTCCTTAAGCGCCCGTTTCATGCATTCGATGGCTTCCAGTCGGGTCGGTTGGTGGACGATCAATTTGCCGATCAATGAATCGTAATAGGGCGATACGACGTAGCCGTGGTGGGCGTGCGAGTCGAATCGCACGCCGAATCCGCCGGGCACAAGCCAGCGGGTAATCACGCCCGGATTGGGCCGGAAATCCTTGTCGGGATCCTCGGCGTTGATGCGGCACTCTATGGCCGCGCCCCTCTGCTCGATCGCCTCTTGCTTAAAAGGCAACGGTTCGCCGGAGGCCACTAAAATCTGGGCTTTAATCAGGTCGATCCCGGTCACCATCTCCGTAATGGGATGTTCCACCTGGATCCGGGCGTTGGTCTCGATAAAGTAGAAATTCCCCTTGCGATCGACGATGAACTCCACCGTGCCGGCATTGGTGTAATTGGCGGCCTTGATCAGCCTCACCGCCGCTTCGCACATTGCCGCGCGGGTTTCCCTGGGGAGCGAAGCAGCGGGGCTCTCTTCGATCAGCTTCTGATGCCGCCGCTGCATGGTACAGTCACGCTCCCACAGGTGCACCACGTTGCCGTGCCTGTCGGCCAGCACCTGAACTTCCACGTGCCGGGGATGTTCGATGTATTTTTCCAGATAGATCTCGGCGTTGCCGAATGCGGCTTGGGCCTCGGCCTGGGCCTGCTGCAACGACGCGCGTAACGCCAAATCGTTCACCGCCACGCGCATGCCGCGCCCGCCGCCGCCGGCCGAGGCCTTGATGAGCACGGGAAATCCCAATTGGTGCGCCAGCGAAAGCGCATGGGCCTCGTTTTCCACCAGCCCGTCGCTGCCGGGCACGGTGGGCACTCCGATTTCCTTGGCCAACTTGCGCGCGGCATTCTTGTCGCCCACCAAGGCCATGGCCTCGTGCGCGGGGCCGATGAATTCAATGTCGCAACTGCGGCAGACGTCGGCGAAATGGGCGTTTTCCGCCAGAAAACCATAGCCCGGGTGGATTGCCTGCACGTTGCCGATCTCGGCGGCGCTAATCACGCGATCGATCTTCAAGTAACTGTCGGCCGCCTTGGGTGGACCGACGCAATAGGCCTCGTCGGCCAGCTCCAAATAGGCCGCCCCCCGATCCGCCTCGCTGAATATCGCCACGGTTTCGACGCCCAGCTCGCGGCAGGCGCGAATTATTCGCAAGGCAATTTCGCCCCGGTTGGCGATTAATATTCGTTTGAACATCTTAGCGTTTACAGTTCACGGTTTACAATTCACGGTAAGGTTGTCCCGGGATTCATATTTAGCCCGCCGTGAATACACGGCGGGGAAAGACGGGAAATACTTCGCTTTGCCCAGGGTGTATTCACCTGGGGCTAAATATATCTATTCACTCGTATCCACTTTAAACAACGGCTGGCCGTATTCCACCGATTCGCCGTTTTCCACCAGCACTGTCAGGATTTTGCCCGATACTTCAGCCGGAATCTGATTGAAGACCTTCATCGCCTCGACGATACAAACAGTGGTTTCCGGCCCCACGTGATCGCCGACCTTGACGTACGGCGGCGCGTCCGGATCGGGGGCGGAGTAAAACGTCCCGACCATCGGGCTTTTGATGATCGTCAAATGGTTTTCGGAAGCCCCTTCCGCCAGTGTTTCGGCGGCGGGGCGCGAAGGCGAAAGGCCGGCCGGCGCCGCGGGGAATGACTCGCCGCGGATCCCCGGCCCGGGCAAAATCACGCCCGGATTGGACGCATTGCCGGCACGACGCAGTTGAATGCGGACTTCGCCCTGTTGAATATCGATCTCCGTTAGATCGTGTTCTTTCATCAGTTCCACCAGGCGGCGGATTTTGCGCACGTCGAAAATGTCTGGGGAAGACGCAGGAGTGACCATCCCGTCTCTCCGATGTTATCTAAGGGTTAAAGGATAAAAAAACGTCATGTCAAGCGTTTATATTAAAGTACTATTTCATCCAATTGTTTTGGCACATGGGTGAGGACTTCATGACCGTTTCGGGTGACTAATATATCATCTTCGATCCGTATCCCGCCCCAGCCGTGGATGTAAATTCCCGGCTCGACGGTCATAATCATGCCCGGCTTCAACACGGACTGATTTTTCATGGCAAACCTGGGCGACTCATGGATCAGCAATCCCATGCTGTGCCCCAGCCCGTGGCCGAATCGGCGGCCGTAACCGGCCTTGGCGATAACGCGCCTGGCAACGGCGTCGATGTCGTGGCAAATCGCGCCGGGACGGATGGCCTCGATGGCCTTTGTCTGAGCCTCGAGAACTATTTCATAAATCGCCGCGAATTTTGGGGTGATTTTACCTGTTACCAAGGTCCGCGTCAAATCGCTGCGATAAAGACCTTCGCTGGCGCCCCAATCGATCAATATGAAATCGCTTTCCTCGACTCGCTGGTCGCCAGGCACGGCATGACACAACGCCGCCCGCGGCCCAATCGCAATGATCGATGGAAATCCGGCGCACTTGGCCCCGAATAACCGAAATTGATATTCCAGGTCGGCCGCGATTTGTTTTTCAGACATTTCCGGGCGCAACGACGCCCGAATGACACCAAAGGCCTTTTCCGCCTGGAATACCGAAAGTCGGGTCAATGCGATTTCGTCTCTATCTTTGATCTGCCGGAACTTTTCCACCAATCCCGAGGTGGGCACGATCGCCATGTGCGGTAGTTTGTCGGAAAGCTTGTCTTCCAGCCCGACGGTCATGGAATCGGCCTCTATGCCCAGCCGGCTGATGTTCGCCGCCCGCAGCACTCGCACCGTGGCCTGCAAAATGCTGACCGAGGGCTTACGGATGTAAAGATCCACGCCCGGCGCTTCCTCACCTAATTGGATGGTATAGCGCGGGTCGCTTATAATCGTATCCCCATCGTCGCGGACCAACAAATAACTATCGTCGCCCGTAAACCCGGTCAGGTAGGTAACGTTGGTAAAATCGGTGACCAGCAGTGCGTCAACACCTAATTTGCGCAACGCCTTGCGAACCCTATCGCGCCGGGTTTCATGGTCCATCGCAGGCTCCTCTTTGCTTGGCGGCTCTTAAAGGATGTATTGGAACAAACAAGCGTCCGGCTGACAAGTGTCCAAACGGAACAAAGTGGTTACTTGGCGATAGACAACAGATTGTTAGGGGGTGGTCAGTTTACTGACCACTTATATCGGGCAGTGGTCGGCGGGCATTGGGTAGAGGCAAAATTGACACCTCCCCTAGCGTGGGATAGGATAGATGTGTCAAATACATGATGGAAATAAAGGGAAATAGATAAAACTAGCCGTGGAAGGAGTAAGGAACGATGGGCTTAGTTAATGCAAAAATAACATTGCGGAATCCCAGAAGGCCTGATCTTGCGCCTGTTGAAGTAGCCGACGCACTTGCGGACTCGGGGGCCGTGCATTTGTGTATTCCAGAGCATGTAAAAATTCAATTGGAATTGGAAGAAACTGACAATAAGGAAGTTACATTGGCGGATGGGACGCGAAAATTGGTGCCCTATGTGGGGCCTATTGAACTTCGGTTCAAAAATCGTATCGGCTTTGCCGGCGCTTTGGTCATTGGCGACCAGGTCTTGCTTGGCGCAATTCCAATGGAAGACATGGACTTGCTCATTACTCCCCAAACCAGGAGTTTGGATGTAAATCCAAACAGTCCGAATATCGCCACGTCAATAGCAAAATAAATGAATCAACACGATCTTTCCAAACTTGCCAAACTATTGCTCGCCGGCGAGATTTCCTTGGAGCAGTTCCTGCATCGCTCCGGCGGTATCGCTCCGCTGGGCGAGGCCCAAGTCGATCTTGACCGCACCCGGCGTTGCGGATTTCCCGAGGTCGTGTTCGCCGAAGGGAAGACCGTTGAGGTGATGGAGAAAATATTCCGATCACTTATGGATCACTTACAATCCCGTTGGCCGCACGTTCCGCATACCCCACTTGGACGGCGGCAGCGATGTTTCCGAAACTGCAAATGCGGGCCGGGTGACGATCGTTACCGCCGGCACCGGCGATCTGCCCGTGGCCGAGGAAGCCCGCGAAACCGCCATTTGGACCGGGGCCTCGGTGCGTTTGATATCCGACGTGGGCGTGGCCGGTCCGCATCGGCTGGCCGCCAACCTGTCAGAATTGCTAGACGCCGACGCCGTGGTAGTCGTGGCCGGCATGGAAGGCGCTCTGCCCAGCGTCGTGGGCGGTTATGTGGCTTGTCCGGTGATCGCCGTGCCCACCAGCGTGGGCTACGGGGCGAGTTTCGGCGGAGTGGCGGCCCTGTTGGGCATGTTAAACAGTTGCGCGGCCAACGTCGTCGTGGTAAACATCGACGCCGGATTCAAAGCCGGCTACGTCGCCGGCTTGATCGCCAAAAACGCCGCAATTGCGAGAATTATTGATCTTTTCCTAGCTAATGAACCATAAGACGTGGCTATGCGTATAGTATTGTATGAGAAAGCACGGAAGCGCAGCCGAGTTGGAGACTCGCCGTCGGCTAGCCGGACAACTCCT
>JBEKIK010000016.1:0-11341 GCA_050011795.1 Thermoguttaceae bacterium
AAACTGATAACTGTGAACCGTGAACTGTAAACTGTTAACAATGATCTGAAAACCGACGACTTTTCATGCGATTAATACTAATGGGAACCGGGCCGTTTGCGGCGCCGACTTTCCGGGAACTCTATCGCACGCATCACGACATCGTGGCCTTGGTCACGTCGCCGCTGCGTTTTCAGCCGGGGAAGGAGTCTCCGCCCGTGCGCATTGTGCGGGATATCGCCCATCAGCACGCCACGCCCATTTTCGATCCGGAAAAGATCAACACACCGGAATCGCAAATACAACTTTCAGAATATAACGCCGATTTGATGGTGGTTTGCGATTATGGGCAGATTTTGGCGGCGACGACTTTGGCAACCGCCCGACTGGGAGGCGTCAATTTACACGCTTCCTTGTTGCCAAAGTATCGAGGCGCCGCGCCGATTAACTGGTCTATTTATAACGGCGAGACTAAAACCGGCGTAACCGTCATCCACATGACGCCCAAAGTGGACGCCGGACCGTGCATCGCCCAGGCCGAAACCGACGTCGGCCCGGATGAAACCGCGGTGGAATTGGAAAAGCGGCTCTCGGAATTGGGCGCCTGGCTGGTGCTGCGCACCATCGACGCCTTGAAGGCCGGCAATTTGGAGGCCCTGGCCCAGGATCCCGCCTTGGCGTCCAAGGCCCCCAGGCTGAAAAAGACCGACGGGCTGATCGATTGGTCCAGGCCCGCCGCGGCGATTAAAAACCAGATTCGGGCCTTGGAACCCTGGCCCAAGACGTACACCTTCTGGCGCAGGCAAAATGGCCCGCCCATGCGCTTGATCTTCGGACAGGTGGCAGTCGAAGATCATGCCGGCGGCGCTTTTCCGGGCACGGTTCTGCAGGCTGCTGAAGGTCGCCTGGTAATTGCGGCCGGCATCGGCGCCGTGGCGCCTAAAAGCATCCAGCCGGTCGGCAAACGCCTGATGTCGATCGATGAATTCCTCCGCGGCCACCGCGTGCAACCAGGGGATAGGTTCCAAGCGGAATGAAAATAATGCTCTCGCCGAAGGCTGCTGTAATGTGTTAAAATAGGTTCTTTACCCGCCACCCATCTTGTCAGGAGGCCAAGCCATGGGGAACATGGATAGTTGGGACGTGACTCTGCTGGTGGTCGCCGGTTATTTGGCTATCGTGACCCTGGTGCGGCTGATGGCCCGGCGTCGCAATCAGGTTTATGCGGAACTCCGCCAAAAAGCGGAAGATGAAAAACGTAAGCAAGTCCAAGCCGACTTGAAAGCCCGGCGCCAACGAACCGCATAGGCTTTAGGCCGGAAGCCGGAGGAAAGGATGAGGGATGAAGGATGAGGGATGAAAACTCCATACTGTAAACTGTGAACTGTATACTGTAAACCAATATTTAATAGCTGTCTGCTGATGGCTGATAGCTATAAAAAATGTCCAAACGCCTTTACATCGAGACAGTCGGCTGCCAGATGAACGTGCTCGACAGCGAGTTGGTCGCCGCCGCATTGCTCGAAGCGGGCTACGAACCGGTCCAATCCGCCCGCCAGGCCGATATCATCTTGTTCAACACCTGCAGCGTCCGACAACATGCCGAGGATAAAATCTATAGCGCCTTGGGCCGGCTGAAAAACGTCAAAACGCATAGGCCCGGCACGATCATCGGCGTCTTGGGCTGCATGGCCCAAAAAGATAAGGAGCGGATTTTCCATCGCGCCCCACACGTGGATTTAATTGTCGGGCCGGGCCAGTTGCGGCAAATTCCCGCCCTCCTCGAACAATTAAGCTCGCGTCCTAAAATTCTCCCCTCTCACTTTGGGAGAGGCACCCAAAGGGTACCCGGGGGTGAGGGCCGGATTTTAGAAGTTAGCCTCGACCGCAAGGCCGGCGCCCGGTCGAGTGTGCGCGAAAGCTTCCAAAAATTCGATCCGCATCGCACCGCCGCCGTGCGGGCAGTGCCGCATCAAGCCCTGGTCCGCGTCATGTTCGGCTGTGACAAGTTCTGCTCATATTGCATAGTGCCCAGCGTGCGCGGACCGGAACAGAGCCGGCCGGCCGATGAAATTATTGACGAGGTCCGCCGATTGGCTTTCGACGGCTGCCTGGAAGTGACGCTGATCGGCCAGACCGTAAACAGTTACACTGATAACGCAAATGGCCGAACGATGCAGCTTTCCGATTTACTCGCCCGGCTGCACGAGATCGAAGGTATCAAGCGTATTAAGTTTGTCACTAATTATCCAAAACACATGACCGACGATCTGTTGGCGGCGGTCCGCGATTTGCCCAAGGTATCGCCGTATTTGCACATTCCCGCTCAAAGCGGCTCGAACGAGGTATTAAAACGCATGAAGCGCGGTTACACGGTCGAGGAATACGGCGAAATGCTGGCAAGAATACGCGAAACGATTCCCAGCGCTGCCGTGACCAGCGATTTTATCGTGGGTTTTTGCGGCGAAACGGAAGATGATTTCCAGCAGACTGTCGATCTCGTGCGTCAAGGCCGCTTTAAAAACAGTTTCATCTTCAAGTACAGTCCCCGGCCCGGCACCAAGGCCGCCGAACTTTACGAAGACGACGTGCCCGAGGCCGTCAAACGCCGGCGGAACAACGAACTATTGGCGATTCAAAACGAGGTAAGTCTGGCAGAGAATCAACCATTCCTCAACCGCACCGTGGAAATTCTCGTGGAAGGCCCCAGCAAAGTCAGCCGCAAAAAAACCGCCGATGACTCAACCGTGCAACTAGTCGGTCGCACAGTTTGCGACCGCATTGTGGTCTTCGACGGCCCGCGCGAACTAGCCGGCAAATTCTTGCCGGTGAAAATCGAAAAAGTCGATGCGTTTACGTTGTTTGGATCGGTTTTCAATTTCTAAAAAAGAATATAAAATATCAAATATAGAATGTAATTCTTTTTCCAAGGATCACGAAACATGAATTCTCTCTCGAGATATTTTTTAAACACCACGGCAATCCTGTGGTTTACATTGTCATCATGTCCGCCAATTGGAGCACAACAGACAGCGTTGCCTGATCTTAACAGGCTGGAACCTCCCTGTGGCCAGCCACTCATCATTTGGAAAGCAGACGATACGATGGATGAGCAGGCTTTCCACCTTCTGACGGATAGGATATCTGCGCTTCCACCAGGCTTTTACAAAGATACACAACGCGTCTACAGTGATATAAACCCTACCTTCATCAGGGATTTTGCTGACCGAATGACAATGCTTTTCGATGGAAAACATTTGAAAAAAGATGTGTACCAAAAATCTATGTCTCGTTTCAAGTCTATACCAAAAGTCGAGGTGGAGAAATGGGCTGCTGAAATGCGTCGTCTTACACATTTGTCCGAAAGCGATAGTCTCAATGCGATGCTTGCGTGGGAGTTGACGGCAATCGGAACACCGTATGTCGAAGAAAAATACAGCACTCAAAATGCTCAGAAGTATCTATCCCGCCTTAAGCAACTTCTACCGGATTCCCTGGATTTGTGGAGCGATAGTCTACCGGCTTTCCGATCTTCTTTCCGATCCTCTGATAAGGAGGATAGGCGAATAGATTCGGCATTTACTATCGTTCAGATCGATGCCTTTTTCCCAAAAGAACGCTTTAATATCGACAAATTGAAAAACGCAATTGATAACGCTCGAAAAGCGAGATCATCCAATAAGAGCATGAATAAGAACAAGGAGTAGTGCTCCTTGTGTATTAGGTATGGAAAGGTATGGAAAAGAGGACGCGGTTCTTTTTTTCTTTTAGGCATAATCAAGAAACATTCCAATTGACTTTTCAGCCATATAAATATATGGTATATTATATGGTGGTTATCGGCGACAAGGGAGAAAAATCTATGATAAAGAAAATCAAATACACTAATGAGCCTTTGGAAATGGAGGTTGTCGAGGATTTCCTTCCGCCGCCGGAAGACCTCGTGCTCAAAGAGGACACGGTCAAAGTTACCATTGGGCTTAGCAAGCCCACGGTCGATTTTTTTAAGGCCCGGGCGAAGCGGAACCCCACGCAATATCAAAAAATTATTCGCCGGTTGCTGGATTTGTATGCCTCGAAATATCAATGATAAATTGAATAGTTGGATCGAGATAACACAAGAATGCAAAACGATTCCCGGAAGTATTCGCATATCAGTTTACGCAGCAAGAGGTTACAAACTTGATATCGCAAATTGCGATATCAAAACATGGCCGGGGTGGTCGTCGAAAACCGCCTTGGGCGTTCACCGGACGCAAGCGTCCGGGCTAAACTTTCCAATCCACCAATCAACCAATCCCTGACCCCTGATCTCTGATCCCTGAACTCTGCCCGATGGACGTACTCACGCTTCGCAAATACCTGGATCATCCGGAGGCCGCCGAGCCTTGGCTGAAAAGCTTGGGTCTGGCCGACGTGAAGCGCGGGCATGGGAATATTTTGGGCATGGCGGTGGCCGGCATCACACTCGATCTTTTGGCCGCGATGTGCAGGCAACTTCGCGATAACCTGCCCGGGTGCGCCGATCCGGACATGGCGCTGAACAACCTGGAGCGATTCATTCGCTCGGCGCGGAGTCCGTTGGCGATGGGCACGTTTTTCGAGCGCGATCCCGATGCCTTGCCCACGCTTCTGCAAATACTCTCGACCAGCCAGCATCTAAGCGATCTGTTGGTCAGCGATCCCGAAGGTTTCGATCTGTTGCGATTGACCGAGGGCGCGCCCGTGGCGCGGCAAGCCCTGATCGACGACATCTGCGCCGAAGCATCGGCCGTGGAACACGATGCGGCGGTATTGGGCGCGCTAAGGCGGTTCAAACGCCGCGAGACGCTGCGAATCGCCTACGGCGACATCATACGCGAGCAGAGCCTGAAGACGGTCACCAAGCAGATTTCCTTCCTGGCCGACGCGATTTTAGAAGCGGCCTTACGCGCGGCGGACCGAAAACTCGGGGCCCAACGCGGCACGCCCTTGGGCCCCGACGGCCGGCCGGCCCGATTCACCGTGCTGGGCATGGGCAAACTCGGCGGCATGGAACTGAACTACTCCAGCGACATCGACCTGATTTTCATTTACGATTTCGAGGGGAAAACCGACGGCAAACGGTCCGTCACCAATCACGAATTCTTCGATCTGCTCGCCCGGGAGATGGTCCGGCTGGTGGCTGATTCAACGGAACTGGGCCGTGCATATCGCGTGGATTTGCGGCTTCGGCCCGAAGGCGAGCGCGGTCCGATAGTCATCAGCATGGAAAGCGCGCTTAATTATTACGACCTGCGCGGCCGGACCTGGGAGCGGCAGGCGTTCATCAAGGCCCGGCCGGTGGCCGGTTCGCCTGAATTGGGCAAGGAGTTTCTCGACCGGCTTACTCCCTGGATTTATCGGCGCTATCTAACGGCGGCCGACATTACCGGCATCAAGGCCCTTAAACGGCGGATCGAGCAGCAAACCCGCAATGCCGGAGCCGACGATCGGGAAGTAAAAACCGGCCGCGGCGGCATCCGCGACGTGGAGTTCGTGATCCAATTTCTACAGTTGCTCAACGGCGGCAGCCTGCCCGAACTGCGCACGGCAAACACACTCGAAGCCCTTGCTCAACTGGAACAGGTCGGCTGCCTGACAAACCTGGAACGATCGTTGCTGGAGGAAAACTACGGTTTTTTGCGGAAGGTCGAACACCGCCTGCAAATAATGCTGGATTTGCAGACGCATCTCCTGCCCCAAGATGACGCAGAACTGCGCAAACTGGCCTTGCGCATGGGTTACGCCGATGGGCCGGATAAATCGGCCCTGGAAGCGTTCACGGCCGACTACCGCGGCAAAACGCAACTAAACCGCAAAATTCTGGACCACCTGCTGCACGACGCCTTCAGCGAGGACGAGAAAACGGCGGCCGAGGTGGACCTGGTGCTCGATCCAGCCCCGCCCGAGCAGCGGATTCTGGAAGTTTTGGGAAAATATCCTTTCCGCGACGTCAAAGGGGCTTATCGCAACCTGATGGCCTTGGCCGAGGAGAAGATCCGTTTTCTTTCCACGCGGCGCACTCGGCACTTCTTGGCTGCCATCGCCCCGCAATTGCTTTCGGCTATCGCGGCTACGGCCGATCCCGATTCCACGCTGGTCAACCTGGGCACGGTCAGCGATTCGCTGGGCGGCAAAGGCGTGCTGTGGGAACTGTTCAGTTTCAATCCGCCCAGTTTGAATTTATACGTGGAACTTTGCGCTTATAGTCCATATCTGTCGGGAATTCTCACCACCAATCCGGGCATGATCGACGGCCTGATGGACAGCCTTGTGCTCGACAAACTGCCCGGCCGGCAGTGGCTGGAAAACACCCTGGACAGACTTTGCCGCGGGGCCGAAGACATCGAGCCGATCCTGCACAGTTTTAAAAACGATCAGCAGCTTTGCGTGGGCGTGCGCGATATTCTGGGCAAGGAGGACGTGCAGGCAGTCACCGGCGCATTAAGCGACATCGCTCAAACCTGTCTGGCTCAAATTGCCGCGCGCGAGTACGAGCGTTTGGCGGTTCGGTTCGGCACTCCGCGGATCGCCGCGGGCCGCCGCGCCGGCAAGCCCTGCGATTGGGTGATTTTGGGCATGGGCAAATTCGGCGGCAGGGAAATGAATTATCACAGCGACTTGGATATCGTGTTTCTATACGAGGCCGACGGCCACACCGCCGCCGACTCGGAACAGTCCGCCCGGCAAACCACCACCAATCAACACTTCTATAGCGAACTGGGGCAGCGGATCATCAAGACCGCCAGCCGACTGAGTTCCCTGGGCCGGCTGTACGAGGTCGACGCCCGCTTGCGTCCCACGGGCAAAAGCGGGGCATTGACCACCACCTTCAAGGAATTCGTGCGGTATTTTCTCTCCGGCGGCGGCCAACTTTGGGAGCGGCAGGCCTTGTGCAAGGCCCGCGTGGTTTACGGATCCCAACGCGCCCGGCGCCTGGCCGATTCCGCCGTGGCCAAAGCGGCCTTTGGCCGGCGCTGGCGGAGGAAAGACGTCGAGGAAATCCGCAACATGCGCAGTCGCTTGGAAGAAACAGCCTTGGCCGGGGATTTAAAACGCGGGACGGGCGGAATCGTGGATATCGAATTCCTCGTGCAAATGCTCCAGCTTCAACATGGGCGGAACAATCCCAAACTGCGTGAATCGAACACCTTGGCGGCACTCAGCGGGCTGTATTCCTGCGGCCTGATTTCGGCGGACGATTATGAACTCTTCGACGCCGGTTACCGGCTGCTGCGAACCGTCGAAGGCCGGCTGCGTTTGATGAACTCCACCGCCCGGGACCAACTTCCCCAAGATTCCACCGAACTGGCCAAGCTCGCCCATCTGCTGCACTATCCCGGCAGCGACGGCTTGATGACGGATATTGAAAACGCCACCCGGCAGACCCGCCGGCGCTTCGAACGGATATTCGAGGAAACGGGGGAAAAAACGCGGAACGCGGAACGCGGAACGATGAACGAGGAATGAAAAAAAAAAAACATCGTTATCGCGAATGGGAAAATAGATGAATACTCAAAAAATACCACAATTCGATTCGATACAAGAAATGGCCCAGTTCTGGGATACCCATGATCTAACCGATTTTGCCGACGAAGTCGAAGAAGTTGACGAAAATGTTTTTGAGCGAAAAACAGCCATCGAAGTTCGTTTAGAACCTCAAGAAGTACAGGCAGTACAAGAAATTGCACAATCAGAAGGGATGGACTTAGCAGATTTAATCCATCAGTGGGTAATAGAGAAAATCCACATGGCCGGGTAAATCGGGCAGAACGAAAAATAATTCAACATTCATTATTCTTAACTTCACCACTCGCCGCCCTGCGCTGCCGGCAGGACGAAGATTTTGCCGTCGCCCATGCGTCCGGTGCGGGCGGCTTCCACCAGGGTGCGGACCACTTCATCGACCCGCAGGTCCTCCACCCAGAGCATAATTTCCACTTTCGGCAGATAGGCGTTGGAGTATTCGCTGCCGCGGTATTCGTCGAGATAGCTTTTTTGCCGGCTGTAGCCTTTTACCTCGCGCACTTCACACGCCTCCAGAGGCGCGTACTTAAGCGCATCCAGCACTTTCTCCACCAGAAACGGCTTTACAACGGCGATAACTTGTTTCACGATCTTATTTCAATTTATCCGATATTTTTTTAATCTCGTCTTTCAAGCTTGGATCCAACTCCGCCGCCTTTTGCAGGTCCCTTTTGGCTTCTTCGTTTCTATTTAAATTTGCATCGGCAATGGCCCTGTTTAAATACGCCCGGGCGTTTTTCGGTTGATATTGGATAACATGCGTGAAGTCGGACCTGGCTTCATTAAATTTGCCCAATTTACTATAGGCGACGCCTCGGCCACTATACGCCTCGGCATATTTCGAACTGATTTCCAAAGTCCGGGAAAAGTATTTAACGGCCATATCGTACTGCTCCAGTTGGAGGTATATAATTCCTCGATTGCAATAGGCCTGGGCATATTTGGGATTGATGTCAACGGCTTTGGTGAAGTCCGAAATGGCATCGGTGTATTTGCCCAATTTACCGTACTCCGTTCCTCTCATGTTATACGCCTCGACATATTTCGGATTACATTCCAAGGCTTTTGTGAAATATGAGACGGCTTTATCCTTTTTGCCGGATTGATTAAACATAACTCCTAGAAAAAAGTATGCCTCGGCATCCTTGGGGCTTTGTTCAATGGCTTTGGCAAAGTCGGCGATTGCTTCGGAATTCCGGCCCAATTTAGCGTATATGCTTCCTCGACTTTTGTAGACGGCTGGAAATATCGGCTTAATTTCAATGGCTTTGGTAAAGTTGGAAATGGCTTTTGCCTCTTGTCTCGATCCGGCGTATACCGTTCCCCGGTTGTAATATGCCTCGGCGTCCTTGGGATCGAGTTCTATGGCTTTGTCCAAGTCGGATACGGCTTTCGTGCGTTGGCCTTTATTAAAGAGTTCAACGCCTCGGCTGCTATACGCCTTGGCAAGTTTTGGATAAACTTCGACGGCTTTGGTGAAAAAGGAAATGGCTTCGGTTTCTTTCCCGGATTTGGCATAGGCGCTTCCCAGACTGTTATAGATGTCCGCAAGGATGCCGTTACCGTCCAAAATCTGAATTCTTCGGGGGATTTTAAGGGGATTGTCCTTTTGTTTTAGCTCCCAGTAATTGCCGACCGCGCCGTACTGATCTTGGAACGCGAATGGTTTACTGACGCCGTCTTGCGTCAAATCGACCATTATCGTCTTGCCGCCGGTCAGCTCGACCAGGCAGGCCGAGTGTTCCTCTCCGGCCGGCAAAGGTTCCCCGGCCTGTTCCAGAACGTCCACGACTTTGACCGTCAACCCCAAGGCATTGCCCAGCACGTATAACAATTGGGAATATCCCAGGCATTGAGCCTTTCCGTCAGTGACAACCTTGGACAGATAAAAGTATTCCGAATCGACGGCGGCTGGAGAAAAATTTTTTTGTATCGCCTCGCAAAGATTTTTTAATGCCTTTTCCTCTGCCCGGACAACATCCTCCGATGATGTCTTTTTCCGTTGATAATCCTGCCTTGCCTGCCCGAGCGTCCGCTTCCAACCGGCATATTCCCAACTACTTACAATCTGCACCAAATCAATGTCCGCGTCGCCGGAATATCCCAAACCTTTGACGGTCTGTTGAATATCCTTGGAAATTGCGGCGACTTCATCCGCGGCGGATGAGGAATCTTTGGCCGGAGGTTCTTCAAAAGCCCATCCATTATCGCCGAAAGCAATGAGAACCCATAGAGCGAGGAAAAAAGCGATAAACGCCTTTTTACAGGTCCTTTCTCTAACTCTTCCGTTCATCTGATGTTTTTTACCCATTGACGGAACGATCTGATCCAACTGGTTTCGTCAGTGCTATTGCCCCGGCGATCCGTATCGGCCAGAAGGGCTTGGAATGTTGCCCAAGATACGTCGCTTAGACCCACGCGGCTTTCGGTTTGCGGTGTTGAAATAGACATCAAAGCCCACCCCTTGGTGGCAGGAATCGGCAAGTACTGTAATTTACCATGATATTATAAACTATCTTCTCCCAAAAATGAATGGGTTCTGGTCCAAAACCGTTGTTTGGGGTATTATCGGGGTCATGAAAGATACAACAAAAAACACCAACGACCTGCCCGGCCCGCCGGCCGAGGTGCTGATTATCGACAACAACGTGTCCCACGCCGAAACCGTGGCCGAAAGCCTGGACCGCGTGGGTTTCCACTGCCGCGTGGCCAGCTCCGGGGTGGAAGGGGCGCGGTTGATCGAGGAAAATCCCTTCGACGTGATCATCACCGACCTGGTGATGAGCGATATCGACGGCCTGGGCATCCTCACCCGGGCAAAAGACGAACAACCCGACGCCGAGGTGATCTTCATGACCGGCCACGGCACGGTTCCATCGGCGGTCGAAGCCATGCGCAAGGGGGCGTTCAATTATCTGCTAAAACCCTTGGACCTAGCCCAGCTTCGGGCCAGCACCGAAAAGGCCGCCGAAAGCGCCCGGCTGCGGCGCACGAATATCGAACTGAAGCGCCGCCTGGACGAAAAATTCGGGTTCGAGGGCGTCATCGGCGACAGCCCGCAAATGCGCGACGTTATCGAACGCCTCAGACGCATCGCCCCGACCAACGCCAGCGTGCTTATCCAAGGCGAGACCGGCACCGGCAAAGAACTGGTGGCCCAGGCCATCCACCAAAACAGCCCCAGGAAAAACAAACCCTTCGTGGCCCTGAACTGCGCCGCACTTAGCGAGAATATTCTGGAGAGCGAACTGTTCGGGCACGTCAAAGGGGCCTTCACCGACGCCTCGACCGATCGGGTGGGAAAGTTCGAGTACGCCCACGGCGGCACGATGTTTCTCGACGAGGTGGGCGACATGCCATTGCCCACGCAGATCAAACTGCTCAGGGTTTTGGAAAACGGCGAGATCACCCGCGTCGGCTCGAACGATCCGATCAAAGTGAACGTCCGCATCCTTTCGGCCACCAACAGTAATTTGGAAGACGCCATTGAAAAAGGGACTTTCCGCAGCGATCTTTATCATCGCCTGAAGGTGGTCACCATCCGCCTGCCCACGCTTCGCCAGCGCAGCCAGGACATTCCTATCCTGATCGACTATTTCATCAAACAATTCGCCTCCGAGCACGCCAAGCAGATCCGCGGCGTATCGCCGGCCGCGCGGCGGAAGTTGCTGACCTACGAATGGCCCGGCAATGTCCGCCAATTGCGCAACGTGGTCGAGAGCATGGTGGTGGTAGATTACAACGGACTGCTGGACGTAGACGACCTGCCCGAGGAACTCGCCGGTCCAGCCGAATCGCCCGGCGAAACGCCTAC
>JBEKIK010000017.1:0-11151 GCA_050011795.1 Thermoguttaceae bacterium
CCCAAAGGTATTTTTGAACTTCTGGATATTATTGTAATAGAGTCGTATCAACGTGAACCTTGGTTTAAGCCATAGGGCATATTGCAGTTGCCGGCAGTTCTTGGCGGTGGAAAGTGTTTTATATATTCACTTATAGCCTAATTCTCTTAGGGTAAAATTGCAAGAAAAACTCGATGAAGATATAGATGTAGTAAATAATGGGGGGTATGACTTCTACTTGTCTTGGTTGGGGAATCGTCGATGGTACCCAAAGCATAATTATGGTCAAAAGATTAGTACGGGAAACAGATAGGTGTTATACGAGTATGAACTTAAATCAGTAGATTAACGTAACATATTGTCGTATAATATATTACAATGAATCTGAGGTCTTCAGCCTCTTCCTGGACTGGTTGTCCCATACCTGCATATTTGAATGGCAGCCGTTCCTGTTTTAAGGATCATATCATTTAATTCAGTTGCTTTTTATAAACTAGGAGTTTGACATATTGCATAACACAGCCCAACGTGGGTAATTTAGAATTAGAGTGTGCGATTTTGCTACAGTGTTTGGTATTGAATAACTTTTTTGCTAACCCGTCATAGGGGGCAATTGAGTGTCGCAGTTAGCGTACCTTGTTATACGTGAAGGGAGCAAATGGAGCGACGTCTTTCGGCTCGTGCCGGGACAGTCGGTGATCATAGGCCGCGCGCCGACCAACCAGATCGTAATCAAGGATGAACGCTGCAGCCGCATGCATGTGGAAGTATTCATGTCCGCCGGCCAATGGACGCTGCGGGATCTGGACAGCCGCAACGGCACGATCGTGGGCAATGAAATGGTTACCGGCGACTGGAATTTAAAACCCGGCGACGTGATCCGTATCGGACACACGCAATTGGTTTTCGTGCATAAGCTGTCGGACGCATTTTCGGACTCGAGCACTTTGGTTCGCCGCAGCTCGCCGGATACGGCACCGATCGAGGGAACACCCAACGATGCTTCCAGCGTGCTTACGGCCGGCGAGCCTACTACGATAACGCATCGCCGCGTACAAACCAAGTTTCTTATCCCGGGCGAGGAAGAAGAGAGCGGCGTTTCGAAGATCGGCCGGGCCGCGGCCAAGCTTTGCCGGCTGGCCTTCGAGCTGGCCAAGGCGCCGGACGTCGCGTCGCTGGCCGAGACGGCCTTAAAAGGACTGGCCGAAGGCACATCGACCGATTCCGGCGCGGTGTTGATGGTGCCTCGCGATTTACAAGGCGAACCTCGGGGCGAGGACCTGGAAATCGTTGCCGCCCACAGCGCCTCGCAACATAAGTATCATCGCGTGTCGAACTTTTTGGCCTCGACCGTGATGCGCGAGGGAGAGGCCGTCATGGCTCGCAATGTGATGGACGACAGCGCGTTGGGCAATCGCGATACTCAGGGCGAAATTCTGGCCACCAGCGTGATCTGCGCGCCGATCCGCCGCGGGCGGAAAATGCACGGCATAATACACCTCTACTCGACCAGCGAGGAATTGGCTCCCGATCCGGACGATCTCGAGTTCACCCTGGCCGTGGCCGATACCGTGGCCGTGGCTTTGGAAAACCTCAATCGGAGGCAGGAACTGGCGGAAAACCTGACCCAAGTCCGCACCGAAAACGTGCAACTTCGCGAGCGTTTGGGCGTGCGCAGCGATATTATCGGCCGCAGCGCGGTCATCCGGCAGGTGACCGAGGAGATCGGCCGGGCCGCAGCCAGCAACGCCACGGTATTGATTCGCGGTGAAAGCGGGGTGGGGAAGGAACTGGTCGCCCGGGCGGTTCACTCCAACAGCCCCCGGCGCGACAACGTTTTTGTGTGTTTAAACTGCGCCGCCTTATCCGCCGAACTTCTGGCCAGCGAGCTTTTTGGGCACGAGCGCGGGGCGTTTACCGGGGCCACAGAACGCAAGATCGGCAAGTTCGAGGCGGCGCATAAAGGCACGCTCATGCTCGACGAAATCGGCGAGATGAGTCCCAGCATTCAAGCCAAATTCTTGCGCGTGCTGGAAGGGCATCCGTTCGAGCGCGTGGGCGGGAGCAAGCCCATCACCGTCGACGTGCGGGTGATTGCCGCCACTAACCGCGATTTGGAAAAAGACATCGCCGAAGGCCGTTTTCGCCGCGACCTATTCTTCCGCCTCCGCGTGCTGGAGATAGTCGTTCCGGCCTTGCGCAAGCGGCCCGAGGACATTCCCCTATTGGCCGACTGCTTTCTCCAGCGATTCAACAGCGAAACCGGGCGGAAGATCAAAGGTTTTACGCCCGAGGTCAAGGCAAAACTGCTCAGTTACCAGTGGCCGGGCAATGTGCGGGAGTTGAAGAACGTGGTGGAACGGGCGGTCGTGCTTTGTCGCGGACAGGAGATCGGCGAGGAAGATTTGCTTTTGACCAAACTCGCCACGGCCGGCGACACCGATGTTTCCTTGGGCGGCGAACGCTTCGCCCCGGTCTCGCTGGACGACGTCGAACGGCGTCACATCCTCAGCACCCTCGAACACACCAACTGGAACAAGAGCAAAACGGCCTCGATCCTGGGCATCGAGCGATCCACGCTGGACCGCAAAATCCGCCGCTTCGGCCTGGGCGATGAGAATAACGAAAGTTGAGCTTGGGGCAATGGCGATGCAAAAACAATTGGGGCGACAGTTCAATGTCGCCCCAACAGGTTTTTTTGATGCGCTGCACTGCCCGCAAACCATCGCCCACTGCTCACTGCCCGCTCTTCTCACCCGGCTTTCGTGTCGGACGATTGGGCGGCTTCTTCATACATTTCCATAAAGAAAAAATCCAACAAGTCGAAATCATCGTCAAAGATGTTTTTTTCACTTTTATGATCGGTGTCGTCCTTAACCAGTCCCTCTTTGATAAACTCCTCGACTTTTTCCACGCTCTGTCCGCCGATAAGTTTGCGTCGGGACCAGCCGCGCCCCGTCCTGCGGTACATTACCAACTGAGGGACAGGACCGCCGCCGGTAAGTTCCTTGGCCAGTTCGCCATCCCGGTCGGCATTGACCTGGGCGAAGGTCACTTTCTTGAACAATCCCCGCTCCCGCAATCTGGGCAAAACGTTTCTTTTCATCGCTTGGCACGGACCGCACCAATCGGTGCTGACCATGACGACCATCGGTCTGCCGGTTTCGGTTGTTTGGCGGCGGGCTTCGGCATAAGTCTCGGTGTTATCCGCGGGCGTGGCCAACAAGACAGTTTGCATAAGCGCGGCGCAGAGTGTAAGCGTCATTGTAATGGTCTCCTTTTTCTTTTTTTTCAAGGCAGGATGTTTGGTGGGGAAGTTGTCAGGCGTCCGTAATGAAAAACATGCTTTTGGCTGGGATTCGGGCACCTTAAGGGAATTTCTTACCCACACGAAGTTATTGAGAATGTACTTGGGTCAAGAAAAAAGACAAGGGGAGCGCCGGGAATTTTAACGCCTGGATAATTTGGATAATTTTTTCACCCCACTAATTGACCAGTTTATCTATATGTCAAGTTGGCATAAAAAAATTATTTTGTTTGCATATTTTTTCCGGAAAATAGACGTAAGTCTCTGTTTTTCAGGAAGTTCGGAAAGCAACCGATTGAGAAAAATAATTAGGAGACGATATAATAAACTAGTAATGGGATTTGTAAACACAAATATAACAATAAAATTTGTTTATAATATTTTTAAATTGGAATTAGGATTATGAAACTTCGCATCGGATTGGTGGGGTTGGGAGACGTGTGGCAAACGCGTCACGCTCCAGCGCTGCGTACGATGTCCGATCGATTCGAGGTCCACGCTGTCTGCGATCAGGTTGCACATCGGGCGGAACAAGTCGCGGCCGAATTCAACGCCGATGCCGTTGACGGATATCGCACCCTTGCCATGCGGGAAGATATCGACGCCGTTCTGCTGCTTTCACCGCAGTGGTATGGGGCGTTGCCGATCCTGGCGGCGTGCGAATCGGGCAAAGCGGTCTACTGCGCGGCCGGTTTGGACTTGGAATTCGAGGAAGCACAACTGGTTAAAACCCGGGTGGTGGAATCGGGCATAGCCTTCATGGCCGAATTTCCCCGCCGCCATTCGCCGGCCACAATCCGGCTTAAAGAATTGATTGCCACCCGCCTAGGCGCGCCGCGTTTGGTGTTCTGTCATCAGCGTTCGGCCGCCGCAAATTCCAGTCATTGTTTGCCGGTTCGCCCGCCCGATCATTTTTCAGCTCAGCACCTGGTGGAATTGGTGGATTGGTGTTGTTACGTGATCGATCGGCAGCCGACTTTAGTGACCGGGTTGATGCACCGCACCGGCTGCAATGCCGCGGTCGACGATTATCAGATGATGAGTCTGGATTTTTCCGAATCTGCTCATCCCGGTTCCGGTCCGGTGGCGCAAATAAGTTGCGGGCGCTATATTCCTGCCGATTGGCAGGAGGCGATCACATACCGGCCGCTGGCGTACATGCAGGTTTCCTGCGAGAACGGCATCGCTTTTGTCGATCTGCCCGCCACGCTGGTGTGGTTCGACGAGGCCGGACGGCACGTGGAATCATTGGACAGCGAACGCCCCATCGGCGAACAAATGTTGACCCAGTTTTATCGGGCGGTGACCAGTCTGGTCCGCCTGACTAGCGACTTGGAGGACGCCTACCGGGCGTTGTACATCGTGCGCGAGGCGCGGCGGAGCCATCAGGAAGGCCGGCGGATAGCGTTATAGTTTTAAGATTCGGCTTACCAGCGGGCGGAGTAAGCGTTTTATTGCGGCAACGCCGGGCAAGCGATTGATTTTCATCAGCAGGCGCCAATCCAAACGACCGAGCAATTCCTCGTATTCGGTTTTCAATTGCGCGAAATTGCGGCATTGCTCTTCGAGTTCGCGGCATTGCTCTTCGAGTTCGTCGCGGAGATTTTGTTTTTCTTGACGGCAGAGTTGGAGTTGCAAGTTTTTGGATTGGATGCTTTCCAGGGAATCGTTGTCGAAGTCGGCCTGCACCGGATGATCGAAACATTCCAGATCGAAAGCCCGCATGACTTTCAAACGGTTGGCGATTCTTTGCTGGGATTGTTCCAAGCGATCAGGAGCGATTTGCACAACAATCGAGTCGAGCAAGTCCAGGAACACGCCGATGCGAAATGAAGTTCGCCACTTGCACCCGTGTTTTTTCTCGTAGTAACGGCGGTTGCGGCGAAAAATGGGGGAGGAATCCAAGTTGCGGAACGAAACGCTGCCCTGATGAAAGATAAAAACACTTTCCATGCAGGCAAGTTTGAAGCCCTGCGAGCTTGCCCGCAAACAAAAATCGTCATCCTCGAAAAAGCCCAAGCCGAAATTTTCGTCCAACAGTCCGATTTTCCGGAATACCTCATTGCGGATCATCACGCAGAAAAAGCCCAATGTCGTGGTATAAAACCAACTGTCTTCATGCCTGGATGCATATCCGCGGCCGGATTGCATGACAGACTGCGGATCTTCGGCCGGAAGATAGACAACCTGCTCGTTGCCGACCGTATTGGAGATCGGACCAGTCAGGCCGATTTCGGGATGTGCGGCGGCAAAGGCGAGCATCTTGTCGAGCCAATAATCGGATACTCGCGTGTCGTTGTTCAGGAGGACGTAGAAATCGGCCTCAGCCGCGCGGATTCCCATGTTGTTGCCGCCGGCAAAGCCCTTGTTTTCCGTATTGAGAATCAATTTCAGATTGGGGTGGCTGTTTTTGAGCGCTTGCAAATGTTCCCGCGTGCCGTCGCTCGACGCGTTATCCACTGCCACAACTTCAAAATCGCAATCGGACTTGGCGTTAAAAATGCTTTCCAAGCAGGGTTTCGTCGTCTCTTCCAGCAAATTGTACGACAAAACAATTACGGCGACTTTGGGCATAAGTGCAAGCGAAATAATTGTGACAGTGTGTTATTGACCATCACGCCGGCATAATCAAGTTTAGTCAAAATATTATCATTTTTCCGCCATTATATATAGTGCAAATAATAAATAAAATCGCATTTTGCTCTTGATTGTCCTGAAATTATGTCTTATACCAGTTGCACCTTGAAATAGCGGGAGGATTGTCGATGTTTTTTATTTTCGGTTCTCCGCGTTCCGGCACTACATTGCTGGCCCAGTGCTTAAGCTGTCACTCGCAAATCGTGGTGCCAAACGAAACCGATTTCATAATACCGCTGGCTTTCGTGTTCGATAGGATTCGTGAAGCGGAAATCGGCCGAGAGATGCTCTTTCAGTTCATCACTCGTTCTTGGACGTATCATGTGTCCTTGGGCGAATACGTGGAACCCAGTCGCGTGCGGGAAATAATCTATGCCTCTGCGTATCAGCCGGCTGAAATTCTGATTGCCATTTATGCCGACGTAGCCCGGAAGGCGGGAGTGCCGTTGGCTGGCGATAAGTCGCCAAACGACCTTCAATACGTGCGAAAACTAATCAAAGTACAAGGCATTTCAGCGGAGATGAAAATTATACACATAGTGCGAGACATCCGCGATGTAATGGTCTCGCTGAAAAGGACGGGCTGGCTGCCCGATGGAGACGCCTATTTTCCCCGCCTATGGTGTAACTCGAATCTTTACCTCTATGGCCTATACCGCGATCGTCCGCAACAATATTATTTCCTGCGGTATGAAGATTTTACGCGCGCACCGGAAAAGCATTTAAACGACATTTGCCGGCTCCTTGGCGTGTCTTTTGAACCGGCGATGATGGATCACCAACGCCGCCATACTCGATACCGGGAAAATCCCGGCCACGCAAAAGTGCTTCAGCCGATAACTACCGACTCGATCGGCCGTTATAGCAGCGAATTGGCTCCAGAATTGATCGGGGCGTTTCAGCGCCAAGCCGGCGAAGCTTTGGATGTTTTCGGCTATAAACGATATGATGCGGCCGCCGGAAAGTCGGGGATTTTACCTTGGAGAATTCATTTTCCCTGGTCCCGTTTAAAATGCGGTTAAGATCTAAACGCCGGAACAACAATTCTAATCCAGTTCTTTGATTTCTTCCAACCAGAGGCGAATTTCATTATCGTACTCGCTGGCCAAATCGACCTTAATGAGCTGCCGATGGAAACTGGCGGCTCCTTCCTTTACCAAATCGGCCGCTTCGGCGCTGGGGAAGCGCCGCATGGGATCGGGCGCAACCAGCCCGCGGCAGAAATTCATCAACAGATCGTTGCGGACTATTTCCTCGGGTAGGACGTGGGGCAGGCGTTGGGCGAGGAATCGCTTGGCCTCCAATAGGTCGCGGAAATTCGTGAGCCCGGAGAACGTGGGCGCCCCGGACAACATTTCAATTAGCACGTAGCCCAGGCTGGCCAGGTCGCTGCGCGGGGTGCAATCGCCGCCTTCCAAGACCTCGGGAGCGGCATAAGTGGGCGTGCAGGTGCGCCGCGACGGTTTTTGCTCCAGGTCGATCGCGGAACCCAGATCCACCATCTTGGCGTTGCCGGTGCGCTTGAGCATGATGTTCGAGGGTTTTAAATCGCCGTGTACGATGCCTTCGCGATGCAGGGCCGCCAAGGCCGCCAGGCAATCGCGGACCACGGCCATGGCGATGCCCGGCTTCAGCCGGGGCTGGATCGGCCCTTCGGTGACAATCACCTGGTTAATGTAATCCCAACGTTTATTGCTGACGCGATGATGAACTTGTTCCAGCATCTTGCGGGTCAAGAGCCGGGCAAGGTCGAAACCGTCGACCCATTCCATCTCCATCATGCGGATGCGGTCGCGCTCGACCCAATTATGCACGTCCAGCAGGTTATCCTGTTGGATTTGGGCCACGCGCCCGGCGACCTGGGCCATGCGGCCCATGGCTTCGTCGTAAGCCCGTTCGTCTTCGTAACGTTCGGGCGAAAAGACTTTTAGCGCCACCGGCAGAGTAAAACCGTCCGTTCCGCGACGCTCGGTCAAATAAACGACCCCCTGTCCTCCGGATCCCAACAATTTCATCAGCCGATGATGCTGGGTCCAACTGAGGCGTTGTTCTTCCAAGATGCCGCGGTAACGGGCCAACAGTTCGTCCGGACAACGGGTAACCTGATGCCCGCCCCAGGTCCTGGTGGCGCTTCCCTCGAGGAACGTCGTGCTGCACATGAGACACCTTAAGTTGAAGAACTGAAACTGGCGCGCAGAGCAGGTTTGTCAGGCCTCCGAGCCTAAAACCACTCTGCCGGGAAGCGAGATTGAATATCCAAACTCGCTTATCAGGAGAGAAAACTGGCCATATAAACTCACCCTATTTTAAATTTTCAAGTACCCGGTCGTCCAGAGGAATATTTGGCCAACGGACACATTTAGGGGGTATTTGATGTGTATAAGCGGGGGATAATCAAATAGGCTTGTGTAATCTTAATTACTGATTGCCCCCCATCAAGCGTGCCTTTTCCCATTTTTTTCCAAGAAAATGCATTCCCGCCTGCCGAAGGGGTTCGACAGGCGGGAATGGTTTTACCTTTATCCTCCGCTCATGGGAGAGCGGAAAGATATATTAGTTAATCATTTTCTCCTGCACCACGCGGTAAAGGCGGCCGCCAATACGGCCATAGTCAAGAGCACTAACGTGCCCGGTTCGGGAACCGGGGATAGGGATGACGATGAAATGGGACCGTCGGACAAGGACTCGACGACGCCTGTCCCCGATCCGATATTCAGAGTAGTGGCCACGATCGAGTTGGCTATCAACTCCGCTCCAGATACAACTGAAACGGTGGCGGCCGGGGTGTTGATGTTCAACATATTCAGAATACCGCCGGTCACGGTAGTGTTGCCGGTATAGGTGGCATTTTGGGTGATAGTCAGCGTGCCGGCGCCTTGCTTGGTAAGTCCGCCGCCGGTGCTGGACGAATCTTCGGCTAGGATTTGGTTAATCGTGACACTGAAGTTTTGGGTGTCGATAATGGCGCCGTTATGTTGCACCTTCACAGCCAATGTAGCCCCAGCGCCGACGGTCGTCATGAAATCGGTGGAAGCGGCGGAGGCTTGGAGCGTGCCGCCGTTAAAATAGAAATTGCCGGTGGCGGTTCCAGGATTCGTCACTGTTCCTGCTTGCACCTGGGTGGCCTGCACCAACCCTCCATTGAGATAAAACGTGCCGGATCCAGGCAAACTAATGGCAGTGCCATATTCACCAAGAATCAAGGCGGTGTTGTTATTAATCGTACCGCCATTGTAGGTCCAAGTGCCGGTGCCTCCTATGGAACCAAGCACAATTCCGCCGTCACCGGTTTTATTGATCGTACCTCCATACATCGTGGCGGTTCCCGTGCCGCCACCTTGGCCGATAGCGATCCAGTTGTTGACATTCAAGGTTCCGGCATTGATGGTGAGGGATCCCATGCTATAGGTGCTTCCGGAATTACCCGTGCCTACATTAAATAGACCATTGCTTAAGGTGATTGTCCCTCCATTCATGGTCAATGAACCGTTGCTTCCGGTATCGCCGACATTAAAGGTGTTGGCGCCGAGCATGTTGAGTTGCGCGGTGTCCTTTATGGTCATATAGCCGTTACCGCCGCCTTGACCCGTGTCGCCGGCGCCGATCCTGAAGTCTGCCGTGCTCACGTTAAGTACGGCGGAGCCTGACATGTTCAAGGTGCCTGTGACGCCAGTTCCACGCTGGCCGATATCCATAGTCTGGAACCAATTGGGGGCGACGTTGTTGACGGTTCCGCCGGAGAAAGTGAAAACACCAGTTGTGCCTGCGGTTTGTGAAAGGTCCCAATGGCGTCCGACGGCAAACCAGCCATGAATAGTGAGCGTTCCACCAGTCATGGTAAGGGTGGCGGTGCCGCCATTATTGCCAATAACGCCGTCCAAAGTACCATCGCCCGTTATGCTCACTTGAGCGCCTGGACCGATTGTTGCGCTTGCCGTTGTTCCTGCGCCATTCGCGAGGACAAAATTTCCAGGGACGTTCATGGTTCCGGAAATTGCTGCGCTTGCCGTTTCCCCTGTACCATTAATGGTCGCAAGGATAAAATCTCGACTGATGTTCAGCGTGCCGCTGGTCAAGGTGAATGTCGGAGTGGAGGTAGTCGAGCCCACGTGCAGCGAGCCATTGGTGATGTTGTACACGCCGGCGCCGCCGTTGATCACTACGCCGCCATTTTGGACGTCATAGGCCACGTCAGCGGAACCAACTGCCAGCGTGTTTGTGCTGGTTGTGCTGGAGTTGGTGTATGTCAATGTGCCGCTGCCGGTTTTGATGAAGTGGGCGACATCGCCGCCAACCTGAACCGAACCGGAGAAGGTCAAGGTGCTCGCACTGGAGGCGACTCCGATCGTGGCATCGCCCTTCATGGTGAAGCCGCGGTCGGTGGAGACGTTCGGTCCGGTATAGCTCAGGGTGGCGTTGTTGAACACCAAATTAGCGGAATCGCCGAGAGAAGCGCCGATAGAACTATTCGATCCGCCCATGGCGAGAGTATTGGCCACGATGGTGCCGCCGTTGATGATCGTCGCTCCGGTATAAGCGTTCGTACTGGTGAGTGCCAGTGTCCCGGAGCCCTGCTTGGTCAAGCCATAAATACCGCCGCTCTGGCTGATTGCGTGGTTGATGGTCAAGGTGTCACCGGCGTTATCCACCAATACGTTAAGGTTATCTTTAAGGGTTACCGGCACGGCTATGGTATGAATTCCATTGGCATCTTCAATCGAGGCGTTCCCCGACGACACGTCTAGGGTTAACGCTAACGGTAACGTGTAGTCGCTAAGAGTATAGGACAGGCCGGAGTTGTCAAAAATGACCGTGCCCACGGTGGCGGCAGTGTTGAGATACACCGTTCCCGAGGAGCTGTCCGTTCCGAATTTGATAACCGCATCGATGGCATTGGGGACGCTGGCGGGATTCCAGTTATTCGCATCACCGTACAAATGTGTGCCCGAGGGCGAGGCGCCTGTCCAATTAGTCGAGACCAACGGCGTAAGCACCAGATCGATGTTCCCCGGAGTAGTTGAATTATCTAATGCTAACGCAGCGGCATAGGTGCCAATACTACGGGTGACTGTGAAATGGCTTAGGATATAGTTGGGGTCACCCGTATAGCCCGGATAGGAATTAAACGTGATCAGCGAATAAGAGCCGGCGCTCAAACTGCCGGGCGTGGCGGTAGAAAGATAGAATGTACTCGTACCGGTAGCCGTGAGAGTTCCCGAAGAAACGTC
>JBEKIK010000018.1:0-12366 GCA_050011795.1 Thermoguttaceae bacterium
TCGTAATGGGAGCATAATAATATGCGTTCGCTTTTTTCCGGATGCCAACGGACTATGATATTTGCCATGTCAACGGGCGAACTGTCCAGCGGATGAGGCGTCCGGAATCGCTGAAACTCGACTTCTCCGTGGAGTTTTTTAAAATGCTCGGCCAGAAGTTTTTGCTGGGCTTCCATGCCGGGCGACCCGCTGGGGCGCGGGCCGATCGCGCACAGTTGCTTTAGATACTCGTATGCCCGGCCGCCGTTAAACGGGATGTCCTCCAAGCGCAACGACGATACGGCCGGCGCGGCATAGTCATTCGAACCGCGGTTGCCGAAAAACAGCATTCCGCCCAGAACGGCGCAAGCCAAGACGATCGCCGCGAAAAGCGACAGCGTCTGAAAAGAGAACCTCCCGGCGTGCGAAACGCTCGACCGTGCCTTCATGACCGATCCCTCCGAAATCCAGGCGGTGAACTGTTGGCCTGCCGACGCCATGCCGGTGCAATCCTCATTTGTGCGGTTTTTTTAAAGGTTTTTACATGAATGATTTCGTGCAATTTGCACAAAGCGGAATTTCCTCTTGCCGGCCATCCCTGTGCAACTGCCGCACGCGGCGATAAGCCGGACTGTTCCATATCTCGCGAATCGAGGCCTTTTCATCCACGCATCCCAATAAACATTGCCCGTCGTAATCCAAACAACACAACGACACTTCGCCCCCGGCAAGCACGGTCAAGTTTCTCCACAGGCGCTGACAGGGTTTGCGCACCCGGCCTCCGTTTTCGACCTTTTCGCCGTCCCCCCAGTTGTGAATTTTAGTAAAGGAAAACCCGTCGACTATGTTTTTCAGCGGTCGCATGGTTTCTTGCTTATCGGAGGTGCTGCAACAAGTGATATGGACCTTCAAACGGGAATGTGAAGTATTGCGCATGGCAACCAGGTCCTTGATGTTTTGCATCACGGTTTCAAATCGCAACGGCACGCGTATGCGCTCGAATTCCTCCTTCGTGGCCCCGTCGATGCTGATCTTTATCTCATCCAACCCGGCCTCGATCAATCCCTTTGCCCGATCGCAATTCAACAAGGAGCCGTTGGAAAAAATCTTGACCTTTTTGATTCCCTTGCCCTTTGCTTGGCTTACCCGGTCTTCAAGTTGTTTGTCCATAAGCGGCTCGCCAAAATTATGAAGGTGTATCTCCCGGCACCCGAACCGGGCGCATTCATCAATAAGCCGCCCATAAAGGGTGTCGTCCATCCGCGCAATCCGCCGCCGGATGTCCTTTCGCGGGCAGATAGTGCAGCAGGCGTTGCAGGCGTTGGTGGTTTCAATCCGAACCACCTCTGGGAAGGCATGTTGGGCAATATCGAACACGCCCCCGCCTATCCGGCACACGGTTTTGGACAATATGTTGTTTAGCGATTGCATATCGACTATTTACTAACAGGGCGTCTGAAATAAATCAATCTCAAGATCACTCCAGCTCCGCCCATATCAGGGGGTGGTCTGAGGCGTCGTTTTCTATTATCCCGGCATCCATGCATTTTAATCCGCGGACAAAAATCCAATCGATTCGACCGGGATCCTTTGGACCTAAAACCTGTCCCACGGCATCAATCACGCCAGGCAAAGACGCAAGCTGGCGAATTTGGGCATCTTGGGCAGTTGAGTTCAAATCACCCAGTAGTACAGCCGGTTCGGCTAAACCAAGAAATAAAGAGATTACTTCCTTAAGCTGGGCCTCCCGTTCGCTGTCATAGCGGCGGTTGACATGGGTAAGTAAAACATGAATCACGCGATCCTTAATGCCGCATTCCTGCCGCAAATCCACGCAAACGGCATTGCGATAACTGTAATCCACCCGTCTGACAAGTGGAATTCTACGCCATGCAATGACCGGCACTCTGGTAAGAAATCCATTGCCCGACTCCATCCAATACCATTGCCTGACAGATGGGGTAAAAAGCCAAGCCATACCCAACCGTTGGCCGAGCAATGCCGCCTGGTCCTGTTTTTCAAATAGATTTGCCCCATGTACCTCGTTCAGACCCACGAAATCCAGCCCTTCTAATAACTTAGCCACGCGATCCACGTCGCGCCGGTCATCCAAACCCTTGCAACCGTGGACATTAAACGTTCCCACGCAAATTCGAGAGGACTTTCGATTAGCCATAACGTCAATCGGGACAGGGAGTTGCGAATTATTGCCTGCCGAATCGGCTTTGGCAGTGCGGACGATAAAATCCGCCCCTTGGATTTCCACACCATCGGCCGCTCCGGTTGGCCGGTGCAAGGAAGCGTGCCAAAGTCCTCCGCCGACAAACACAGCCGCAATCAGACAAATGTAACGCTTACGTATTTTCATGTTGTCCCAAACCCTAAAATTTGCTAATCTGCCGCCGTTTTACAGGCTGCCTTCCCGGCAGCCGTTCTTTTAAGAAAACTTTGTTCCTAAACCGCATAAGGATTATTCATCCATGATTGACCTTCAGGCAATAACCGTCTTGCACGCCGATACAGTCCAGCAGTGGCATCAACATCAGATAGATAACCAATACGAAGATTTTTTGGAAGTCGTTTGCCGGCAGCATCAACAAAACTTTAAACTCTGGCACCAGGAAGACATCGCCCGCAGCCCGGACGTGAGCGATTCCGACCTGGCCCGGGTAAAACGCAGCATAGACAAACTAAACCAGCAACGCAACGATTTGATCGAACAATTGGACGATTCCATTATCCGCCGATTAAATCTTCTCGGCGTCACGGCCCAGCCGGATGCCAAGTTAAACACCGAAACGCCCGGCAGCGTAATCGATCGCCTTTCAATCCTTTCGCTGCGGATCTATCACATGGAAGAACAGGCCTTCCGCTCGGACGCCTCGGAGGAACACGTCGCCAGGGCCAAGTCCAGGTTGGAAATCCTATACGAGCAGCACCGCGACCTGTGCCGCTCCCTCCAGGATCTACTGGATGACATATTCGCCGGCCGGAAACTCATGAAAACATATCGGCAGTTTAAAATGTACAACGATCCAACCATGAATCCATATCTCTACAATGCCGCAAAACGCCCCGCGGCGTAAAAAATGCGTTACACTAGTGCATTGTCAACCCATAAAATTGGGATTATTGTTTCAAAATGCGTCGCATAATTGCAGGCGTTTCCATATTAGCAATCCCAAAATCATGCTGTGACGCTGCACTAGTTTCCACACTCCGGCGTGGGAACGTGTCGGCAAACCGCTTGCGGTTTCGCAATATGCCAACAAAATGCCATTGCACACTCGTTCCCAGGCTCCGCCTGGGAACGCGATTTCTCTTCTACATCAAGCCCACTTCCGTATATCCAATGTTTTCCGATTCTCATCCGATCGCATAATTCTATCGCACGCACTGCACACGTCTTCAACTGTGATCGCTTGCATCAACTCCGCCGAGGCATGACGCCGCTGCCGGGTCGAGCCCTCGAAAAAAGCCTTTTGCACGGCGATATGTTGGGGGCCGTAGGGGCCGTGTATTTCGGCCGGCCACGGTCCGTATAGGCCCACGCAGGGCGTGTCAACGGCCGCGGCAAGGTGCAACGGCCCGGTGTCGGAACCGATAAACATCTTCGCCCGCCGGGCAAGCGCAGCCAACTCCGGCAACGTGGTCCCAGGTGCGATTTGGGCATGGCCTTGCGAGCCTGTCCCGATCAAAATGCTCATTTCCATTTCTTCTTCACCCGCCCACACGACCAGCGTGGGCAATTCCCATTTTTTCCCCAGATGCCTGGCCACGGCGGCAAAGCGATCGGCGGGCCAAAGTTTCGAGGGCCAGCCCGCCCCGGGATTAATGATTGCAAATCCTTCTTCCAAACCGTGCCGGAGGATGATTTGTTCCGCCGTCTGACGGTCTGCCGAATGTTCGGGCACCATGAATCGGACCTTTGCCGACTGGATGCCCAACGGACGCAAAAGCCGCATGTTGCGATCGACCACGTGCAGCCCGGGCGTATCGACTAGTTCGTTGTTCAACCATTGTGTCAGTTCCCGGCCCCAAGGATGCCCGAACCCGATTCGCCTACGCGCGCCGGAAATCCAGGCCGCAATCGCCGCCTTGGTCAAGCCTTGGGCCTCCAAAACCGCGTCGAACCGCAATTCGCGCAAGCGCCTGCGCAGCCGCCACACCCTGCGCGGCGATTTCAGCCAACCCCGGGGCAATTCAATCAATTCGTCGATCGCTTCATGTCCGCGCAACAACGCCGCCGCCCGCTCCTCCACCACCCAGGCCAGAAACGCCTGCGGAAAACGCTCCCTCAGCGCACACGCCACGGGCATGGTGTGGATCACGTCGCCGATTGCGCTAAGGCGAACTATCAAAATTCGCGGCGATTTTGTTTCCATTGTTAAAAATATATTTGTTAAAAAAAACCTATTTAGCCCCCGGTGAATACACCGGGGGCCGCATGAATTATAATTTGCCGATCATCCATTCCCCAATAGATATTCCCGGGCTAAAAAACCAAAATACGCATGTCGGGGGGATGGGGAATCTTTACCCATAAGCTAGACTTCGCTACTTTATATGGGGTAAAATAAAACAATTCGACCACGCCTCCTCGATCCAACGATCATGCCCGCGCGATCCAAACGTCAATCCAAATCCAATACCCCGCGACCATTGCCAATGACTCCCCAAGAGGTCGCCGCTCGCGGTTGGGATTGCGTGGACGTGGTTTTCGTCACCGGCGACGCTTACGTCGATCATCCCAGTTTTGCCATGGCTCTATTGGGCCGAATGCTGGAAAGCGAAGGCTTTCGCGTTGCCATTCTCAGTCAGCCCGACTGGCACTGCTGCGATGCCTGGAAAATTTTCGCCCGTCCGCGATTGTGCTTTGCCTTAAGCGCCGGAAACATGGACTCGATGCTCAACCATTACACCGCCAATCGCAAGGTCCGCAACGACGACGCATACAGTCCCGACGGACAGATCCATCGGCGCCCGGACCGGGCGACCCTGGCCTATTGCCAACGGGCGCGCGAGGCGTACAAGGGAGTGCCCGTCATCGTCGGCGGAGTTGAAGCCAGCCTGCGGCGCCTGGCACATTACGATTATTGGAGCGACAAAGTCCGCCGCTCGATCATCCTCGACGCCAAGGCCGATCTGATCGTGTTCGGCATGGGCGAACGGCCGCTTTTGGAAATCGTCAAACGCCTCGACGCCGGCCAAACCGTCGATCAACTCCGCGACATTCGCGGCGTTGCTTATCGGCTTGGAGCCAAGGAAGTGGATAGTGGGCAGTGGGCGGTGGACAGTGGGCAGGAAAAATCCAACTCCCCTCTCCCTTTGGGAGAGGGCCAGGGTGAGGGCGAGAGCAATGAAAGTATTCAGTATTCAGGGTTCAGGGTTCAGAACTCCACACTTCCGACTCTCCACTCTTCACCAATTCATCCTTCATCCTTCATCCTTCATCCTTCCGATACCATCGTCCTTCCCAGTTTTGAAAAAGTCTCCGCCGACAAAGCCGCTTTCGCCGAAATGACACGGACCATCTATCACGAAACCAACCCCTACAACGCCCGGCGCCTGGTGCAGTATCATGGACGCGAGGCCGTGGTGGTCAACCCGCCGGCATGGCCGCTTACGGAAGAAGAAATGGATCGGATTTACGGCTTGCCTTTTACCCGCCGCCCGCATCCAAGTTACGGCAACCGGCGGATTCCCGCGTTCGAGGTGGTGAAAGATTCCATTCAGATCGTGCGCGGTTGTTTCGGCGGGTGCGCTTTTTGTTCGATCACCGCCCACGAAGGCCGAATCATCCAAAGCCGCAGCGAAAAGTCAATCCTCTCCGAGATCCGCCGCATGGCCGAGGATCCCCATTTCAAAGGCATTATCAGCGATCTCGGCGGTCCCACGGCCAACACCTACAAGATGAACTGCTCGCGCCCGGAAGTCCGTGAAAAATGCCGGCGACAAAGCTGCCTGCATCCGGTAATTTGTCCGCTTTTGGAAGCCGACCACGGGCCGATCATCCGTCTTATGAAAGCCGCCCGCAATGAAAACGGCGTCAAGCAGGTCTTCATAGCCTCGGGCATCCGCACCGATTTGGCCCTGCGAAGTCCTAAGTATATAGGCGAAGTCGCCAAACATCATACGGGCGGATTACTGAAAGTCGCCCCGGAACACACCGAACCGGAAGTCCTGGAATTGATGCGAAAACCGCCCATCGACCGGTTCGGGGCCTTTGCCAAGGAGTTTCGACGTGCCTCGGCCGCCTCGGGCAAGGAGCAATATCTAACGCCGTATTTCATCGCCGGGCATCCGGGCAGCGATCTAAAGGCCATGATCCGCCTGGCTTTGTATTTAAAACGCCACGGGATAAAGCCCGACAAGGTCCAAGATTTTATTCCCGGCCCGATGGACGTAGCTACGTGCATGTATTACACCGGATTGGATCCGATCAGCGGCAAGCCGGTTTACGTGCCTCGCGGCACACGCGAGCGAAGGTTGCAAAAGTCGCTCCTCCATTTTTTCAAGCCCGAAAACTACAACGACGTAAAAGCGGCATTGATCGAAGCCGGACGCACAGATTTGATCGGCGACGGCCCCGAGTGCTTGATTCCTTCCCGGCCTCCGAAACAGGTTGAAATTGCCGGAAAAAAACCCGCCGGCCGTACTCCCCAAAAATCCTCCGCCGGTTACCGCCCGCATCGAAAAACCGCGAAAAAAAGAACTAAACGTATTTGACCCCTGTTTATATTAAGAACCTATCCCATAAGTCATCCTGAGCGTAGCGAAGGATCTCCTTATTTGGCAATATATTGCCCATTTTATCTATATATCTCTTCAAGATTCTTCGCTTCGCTCAGAATGACATTATTGTTTTGGGATAGGCTCTAAGCCCCGGGTGAATACACCCGGGGGATAATGAATTTTCCCATCTTCATGTCCAATAATAAACTTGACTACATCGATTTTCCCCGGTATGATTATTAGTAATACCGGAGGTAAAATATGTCCGCTTCCAAAGTTGCCATTTCCATCGATCAAAACTTGCTTGCGGAGTTGGACCGACTCGTCGAAAAAAGAGTTTTTTCCAGCCGTAGCCAAGCGATACAATTATCGGTGACTGAAAAGTTATCCCGACTGCGCCGCGGGCGTTTGGCGGAAGAGTGTGCCAAGCTCGACCCATCCGTTGAAAAAGCCACGGCCGAGGAAGGCATGGCTGGAGAACTTGCCTCATGGCCGGAATATTAAGGGGCGATATTTTTTGGGCCGATCTCAATCCGACCCGCGGCCACGAACAGAGCGGTCTCAGACCTGTCCTGATCATCAGCCACGATGTATTCAACGAACGCTCTGGAACGGTCATCGCACTGGCCGTCACCAGCCAGGAATCCCGGGCTGGATTTCCACTCACAATGGAAATCAAAAGCACAAAACTTCCCAAGCAATCCTGGGTAAAAATCGGTCAAATCCGAACTCTGGCCCTCGAACGCCTCGGTAAAAAGCTCGGACGAGTTTCCCCCGAGGAATTAAATCGCTTAATCGATGGTTTGAACGAGATTGTCGGAGATTGATGGAAAAACACACCCCAAAATCCGGAGCCGAACATGTCATCGCCTCAGCCTAATGTGTCAATCATCCAGTCGTCTTCTCCTTCATCTGGCCCCACGGCCGCTTTTCGGTTCATGCCCTGCGCCGCTTGCGGCAAACTCATATCAAAATGGACCGAAATTTGCCCCGATTGCGGCCATCCGGTCAAGCCTCCCACTCGGGAAAACAAGTATCCTGCCCTCCATATCGTTGCGGTGATATTGAAAATCATCGCCGTTATAACTTTCGCAGTAGACCTGTTTTTAATTGCAAGGAGCACTGAGGCGGGGCAAGCCGGCCTTACCATTCCTTGGTTTATAAACATGATACTCGCCCCAATTTTTACCTGGGCATTGGCCGAACTAATCCTTCTGCTGATCGACGTCGAGGACAATACAAGCCGCTTGAACGGGGAAACCATCGAAGAAAGAAAATTAAAAGCGGAATATCAGGCCTCTAAAATCCCTTCGCGTGAATTTGAAGAGGCGACACGCGCTCGCTTGGATCTTGCGAAAACAAAATTGTCGCCCGACCTTCACACGGCGTTTCAAAACACCAGTATGAGAGTTGCCGTCCGGGTCGAACTGAAAAATCCGATTAAACCGGAAACATTTGCCCGACGTTTCGAGTATTTAGGATTTGAATTGGTCGATGATCGGCCCGAGCAGGAGCGCACTATCGGGCATAAAACAAAACTGATTACCGGCTATATCGACGTCGAATATCTCGCCGATCTGGCCCTTGCCCCGACCGTTGAAAAAGTCGGCCCTTGGCAACCAAAGACAGATTAAACTTCACCTCGCGTGTAGTTTTCCATACCCCATCTTACACCGGAAACCGAAAATAATCGTCCTATGTTAGTGCCTATTATGTAAATATTTCGTTATATTGTTCAACAATGATGTTTCTAAGCACTATGAAATTGATATAATACAGGTGTGATGTTTACGCCTTTTTCGAGGGGTGTCCGGGAATGAAAAATGCTATAGAAGCTATCTTTGAAAACGGGGCTTTTCGGCCGTTGCAACCCGATACGGTCGCCTTGTCGAACGGTCAAGTGGTGCGGTTGACCATCGAGAACGAACCGAATCCGGAGCAGGTCAAACTCGCCGCACGCGTTTATGAAGGGCTATCGGATAGCGATATCAACGATATCGAACGCATCGCCTTGGATCGGGGGAATTTCCTCGCCACAAGGAGCACCGAGTGATGGAACCGGCGGCATTGCTGGATACGGATATCCTATCGGTACTAATGCGCGGCGTTCCCAATATTGTGGGGTACGCGAGGAAATACTTGTCATATCACGCCGAGTTCACTTTTTCGGCAATTACACGCTACGAAATCCTTCGCGGACTGAAAGCTAAAAGAGCTTCGACCCAACTGGCTGTTTTCGATGTTTTCTGCTCCAAAAACAAAGTACTGCCGTTAACCGATGTCATTGTTGTGCGCGCCGCCGATATCTATGCGGATTTATATGCACACGGGCAATTGATCTTGGATGCCGATATTTTAATCGCTGCAACCGTCTTGGAACACAACCTTGTTCTGGTGACGAACAACATGGATCACTTTAACAGGATTCCTGGCTTACGGATCAACAATTGGCTCATCTAATGTTTTGCTTTAAAGACTATCAACTTCTGGATTTCGGCAGCGGTCGGCGTCTGGAGCGATTTGGAGATTATGTCTTGGATCGGCCCTGCCCGGCGGTCGAGAAATTGGAGAAAAGCGATCCGCCCGCCTGGGACAAAGCCGACGCCTTTTTCGAGGACGACGGCGAAATGGAAGGCCGATGGATCTGCCGCCGCGAATTGCCCGACCGCTGGACCGTCGCGCATGGCGCACTGCGATTTGAATTGAAACGCACGCCCTTCGGCCAGATAGGGCTGTTTCCCGAACAGGCCGAGAATTGGGACTGGATCGACGCAAGGGTTCAGGGGGCAGGGTTCAGGGTTCAGGATTTAGCATCATCCACAAACCTACAGCCTACAGCCTATAGCCTACAGTCTTATCAACAGTGGGAGGGAGAAAAACTCAAAATCCTCAATCTCTTTGCCTACACCGGCGGGAGCACGTTGGCGGCCGCGGCGGCCGGAGCGGAAGTCCTTCACGTCGATGCCGCGAATAATATCGTGGCCTGGGCGCGTCGTAACGCCGATCTTTCCGGCTTGGGCAACGCCACGATTCATTGGATTACCGAAGACGCCTTGAAATTCGTCAAGCGAGAACTTAAACGCAACAACCGCTACGACGCCCTGATCCTCGATCCGCCCAGTTACGGCCACGGACGGCGCGGCGAAGTCTGGCGGCTGACAAAACATCTGCCGTATCTGTTGGAAATGTGCGGCAAGTTGACCGCCGGCCGATGCCGATTCATTCTCCTCACCTGCCATACCCCCGGCTACGACTCCGTCCGACTTGCGGATATGCTAATGGAAACCATTCCTGACGCCCGCGCCGGCACAATCACCGCCAAAACCCTAACCATCCGCTCCGCCGACGGCCGCGAGTTGCCCAGCGGATCGGTTGTTCGCTGGACAGTTTAGAACAATCTGTTGGGGCGGCAGTTAAACTGCCGCCCCAACAGTGGACAGTTTAGCCCGGGCACTTGTGCCCGGTTTGAAAATCCCATGCCACTCATTACCAGCCTGCAAAATCCGCGAGTGAAAGACGCAATTCGCCTGCGTAATGCCAGGCATCGGCAGCTTAAGCGGCGGATCATCATCGACGGCGTGCGTGAATTGTCCAGGGCAGTGCGCACTGACATTCGCATGATCGAGATTTTTATTTGCAAACCGTTGCTGGTAAGCGAAGAATCCCGTTCGCTGGCAAAAACTCTTGAAACCCGCGGTGGCGAAATACTACAGGTTTCGGAGCCGGTTTTTCAAAAGCTGGCCTTTGGCAGCCGGGCGGAGGGCCTTTTGGGCGTGGCCGAAATGCCGAAAAACACACTTGCCGATTTGGAGGTTTTAATAGGATTGGCCGCAAAAGGCCCTCACCCTAGCCCTCTCCCGGCGGGAGAGGGGACTAATAAAAATCCCTTGATCGCGGTGCTGGAAGGCGTGGAAAAGCCCGGCAACATAGGCGCGGTCTTGCGCAGCGCCGATGCCGCCGGCGTTTCAGCGTTGATTCTGGCCGACGCCTGCACCGATCTTTACAATCCCAACGCCATCCGCGCAAGCCTGGGCACGATCTTTACCGTTCCCGTATGCCAAGCCACAGGCGATGAGACGCTCGTGTGGCTGCGGGCGAAAAACATCTCGATTGTCGCCGCCCGAGTGGATGGTTCCTCGCCTTATACCGAAATCGACTATCGCGGCCCCACGGTGCTAGGCGCGGCCGACAGCCTAAACGTCTCCGCCACCGCCGCCGTGATCTTTTATGAGGCCCTGCGCCAACGAAATAATTGAGAGTGTCCCATGAACTCGTATTGGTGTCGCCGCTTCGTTTGCATCCTGGCCGTCAATTTGCTGCCGCTGGCGGCAGGCGCGGCCGACCGCGCTTATGACCCGTTGAACGTGCCCGACCTGCACGGCGTTCGGACACTGGATATTACGGTCAAGGATGAAGGGCGAAATCGCGAAATTCCCATTCGCGTTTACCTTCCGACTCAGACTACGCCGCAACCCGTCGTGCTTTTCAGTCACGGGCTGGGCGGCTCGCGCGAAGGATGCGCGTATCTCGGCGAACACTGGGCGGCTCGCGGCTATGTCGCAGTGTTTCTCCAGCATCCGGGAAGCGATTCGTCCGTCTGGAAGGACAAACCGATAGACGAGCGCATGGCCGACATGCGGCAGGCGGCGGGACTGCAAAACTTCCTCTTGCGCGTCAAGGACGTTCCAGCCGTGCTCGATCAGATTAACCGCTGGAACAAATCCAGCAGCCATGCGCTTGCCGGAAGGCTTGACATGGACCGCGTGGGCATGTCCGGGCATTCGTTTGGTGCGATAACAACGCAGGCCTTAAGTGGTCAGTCTGCCCAGGGCGGAATGTTCTCCTTCACTGATTCGCGCATCAAGGCAGCCATTGCGATGAGCCCCAGCAGCCCGCGCCAAGGCGTCGATCCCAAACAGGCGTTTGTAGGCGTCAAGATACCCTGGATGCTGATGACGGGGACGAAAGATGTTGCCCCCATCGGCGACGCGGATGTGAAGTCGCGCCTCGCCGTATTCCCCGCGTTGCCGCCGGGCGGAAAGTACGAGTTGGTCCTCGATCGGGCCGAACACTCCGCCTTTTCTGACCGCGCCTTGCCCGGCGACACCGAGAAACGCAATCCCAATCATCATCGAGTCATTCTGGCGCTAAGCACGGCATTTTGGGACACCTGGCTGCGCGATGATGCGGTGGCCAAGGCGTGGCTCGATGGTGACGGCCCACGGTCGCTTTTGGACAAAAACGACGGTTGGCAGAAGAAGTAATCCCCCGTCGAAAAAGTGTACCACGGCTGGATACCCAACCGTGCAACTATTGCGCACTCATGCTGAACCCTGTCTCCTCAATGCGCTGCCGGCGTGATCCCAATAGGTGAAAGACATAGAATCGGAACCAACAGCGCCAGCCAGCCGATTGCGCGGCGGAGCGGATTTAGCGGCTCGCTGTCGTCGGCACTGGATGGGTGGTCGATACCCAGAAGGATGATAACCACCAGCATCACTACCCAGCCGTATTGTTCGGTGAGAAGCACGAAAATGATCGCCGCCACCAGCACGCCCCGGGCCAGGCCGTGGGCGCCGCGATCGAGCAAGGCGTAGGCCACGTGTCCGCCGTCGAGTTGGCTGATGGGCAGCATGTTCAAGCCGGTAACGA
>JBEKIK010000019.1:0-10547 GCA_050011795.1 Thermoguttaceae bacterium
GGCAATCCACTCGGTCGATTTTATGTTTGCCATCGGTCCCCAAAAATGTTGCAGGGGGAAATCGCCCAAGGCATCGCGCAATTGCCCGTAAAGTTCCAAAGGCCGCGTGTAGCACCAGAGCGATTCGGAACCGTCGGGATTGTGGATCGGGGCGGGCGTACACACGAAATCCGCCTCGCAGCCCTTGGCGTGCAGGGGAAACCACACGGCCGTGGTCAGCGTGTCTTCGTGGTGCGAGAGCAAATCCCAAATCTGCAGCCGGTCGATGCACTCGTTCTCCGATGTCCACATTTCCACCTGCCGCCTGTCGCGCCAGTAAAATCCGTTGGCCACCACGCCGTGCGCATTGGGCAATCGGCCCGTGGTCATATTCGCCTGCACCGGGCAAGTGAGGCAAGGAAAACTCGGCACGAATTCGGCGATTTCCCCGCCGGACATAAGCTCGCGCAACTTCGGCATTATTGCCACGTCTTTTTCGCGCAGCCCGGGAATGGATAAAAGTATGAGTGGTTTGGGCATTTTTTTTAGTGGGCAGTGGACAGTGATTATTTAATTGTTTTTTAGCCCCGGCACTTGTGCCGGGAGATGACGATCGATTGATGAGACTCTATATGCAATGTTTATTAATTATCAAAATCAGCAGGCGGTTCGCCACCCGAAATCGTAATCGCCGCTTTCAAAACTTTTGGATCGATATCATCTTTGACAGTCCGCACCCCTCCGTCGCAGAATAACATATTGACTTTACCAGGATGCATGCTTCGAAAACTCGGACGCGTTTTGTCATTAATCTTAAAACTCATTTCGTCAGTTTTTAAATCGCGAGGCTCCATCCAATGAATGCCCGATTGCGACATTTCGCCCAACATGATTGTATGGGCTGTGCCATCAGTTATGTCAGAAAGCTTTTTTGTATGAGGGCCATCAGAAATAGTTTCTGGGCCAACTGGCATGACAGCACTCGTATTGTTTTTTCCTGCATGCGTATCAGCGGGACATTGATATGTATTGATGCCGTACTCTTTAGTTCTTGTTTCGCACACTGATTGATTATGAGCACTATTCCAAGGCTCATTTAAATGAAAGCGGTTATACATTTTCTGCTCTTCTTGAACCGGCATAACCAGTACCCGCCAACTAAAAACCGGTTGGCCTTGGTCATTCAGTATATAGGCTGGAGGAAGATGACCATATATGTCATGATAATTATGAAATGTTAAACCATGTTGTTTAAAATAACCATTACATTCAGCGAAAAATCCTGCCCCCCTTGATAACCAAAAGAGTACCAAAGGAAATGTGCACATGCCAACACCCATTAGCCAGGCAATCCAACGGGCCTTGTTTTCTGGCTTTTTCTGCTAGAAAGTTCTGTATAACAATAAAAAGAAAGGAACCAATATAAGAATAAGTATGAACCAAAAAAATAAAAAAAAGACATCCATAAAATCACCTGTATCGCTTAATTGCAGATTATAGCAATCCGCGAAACCGCAAGTGGTTTAAATTGTTTATTCATCCTTCATCCTTCATCCTTCATCCTTACTTCAACTGCTCGCGCTGCGATAGCTTGTAAGCGCCCGGTTGAAAATCCAGCGGGCAACTCCAAGGCTGGCGAGGGTGGCGAATATGGTGAAGATCGGCAGCAGCCAATCTGTAAAACTTTGCGGGCTTAATGATCGGACCAGCAATCGGGCGGGAACGTTTACCGCCACTAAAATGGGAATGAAGAACGTAAGCCCCCGGCGCAGCGGCGCACCTAAGCGGCCTTGATATATCTCCATCGGATACCGGGAAAACATGGTCACCGAGAACCAAAAGTCCAAAAGCGTCAGGTTCCGGCCCAGCCACACGCTGGCGGCGGCCATGGCCACCATCAGGCTGTAATATATCGTCACTCCGCAAACAATATAGACCGGGTAAAGCGATATTTCCCAAAATCGCGGCGCATAGCCCAGCTTCAGCAGCGAATAGCCCAGCAAAAAAAGTCCCAGAAAAAAATTACCCATCGCGGACCAATCGGTCTTTGTCAGCGAAACCAGAAATTGCGTATCAATCGGCTTTACCAAGGCGAAATCGAGCGCCCCGGTGCGGATCAACTCGCTGAGTTCATCCATGTTCATCATAAAAAACATTTCCACGACGCTATTGACCAGCAACGAGGTGGCTACGAATATGAAAAACGGATACTTCTCCCAGCCCGTGCCGACGCCGATCTCTCCCGCATAACGAAATATCAGGATATAAAAACCCAAATTCATCAGCATCCAGGCCATCCAAGTGACCAGGTCGATGATGAAATTCGCGCGAAAAGTCATGTCGCGGACAAAACTGTTTCGGGCCAACGTGAGGAATACGCGGAGATATGACTTCATGTGGAAGTTCGCAGTTCACAGTTTACCGTTCACAGTTTTCAGTAATCAGTTATCAGTTTTCAGTTTTATAATTCTGCATTCTGCATTCTTCATTCTGCCTTTTCTACCCTCCGTACCCGCTGTATCGCCGCGTGCCGAAGTGGAAGGCCAGGCGGCTGGCGATGCAAAAAAACAATACCCAAAATACTTGGACGCTCAATCCCCAGAGCAATGCGGCGCCTTGGATTTTTCCTAAAAACACGGCCGCGGGAAAATAGGCCAGATATTGAAACGGAGTCAGCTTTACTATTTCTCCCAAGGCGCCCGGCAACATGTCCAGCGGGAACATGTGCCCGGAAAAAAAGAAACTAAACAGCATGTAAACAAAAAGCAGGGAACTGACTTCGAGGAACCAGAACCCGATCATGCCGAGGGCGGCCTCCAGGAAAAAGCCCAAAAGAAATGACATGATAAGCGAGGCGAAAAACGCCGTCAAAGTGAGGGCGTCGGGCCAGCCGGGAAAATATCCGCGGCAAAGAAAAAACACCAAAGCGAACGGCGCGGCCGCCACCAGGTAGTAGACCAGCTTGTGCGCCACGCGATAGAGCAGCAAGAAGCCCAGCATGTCGATGGGTTGGATGAGATATTTTTTCACCGTTCCAGTGCGTATATCCCGGGCTATGCCCGAGGCCAGGCCCGGCATGCTGGAAAATGCCCGGCCGATCATCACCAGCAGATAATACGCCACCATGTCGTGATAGGAATAGCCCGCGATCTCGGCGTTTTTGTTAGCGGACGCCGCCACGGACTCGTAAATCGCCCCCCAGAGAAAGATCTGCACCACGATGGGCATGAACCGCATCAGCGTGCCGAGGGCGAAATCGCCCCGATAAACCAACCTCTCTCCCAGGCCGATGCGGAGAATTATCCACCACTTTGCCAAAGGATGAAGGATCAAGGATGAAGGATGAAATAAAGGATGAGGGATGAAGGATGAAGGATGAATATTCATCTAGTGTTTCCTTTCTTGCGTTTGGCGTTACGAACACAAGTCGTAAAAATGGCAATCAATTCGTCCGTTTCTTTGCGCAATTCAGCAAGTCGCTTTGCCGGCAAGATGCCGCTGTCCGCAAGTAATTCCAGCCAATAAGCCGTTTCGTCTAACTCTTGTAAACCGCCTTCCATCTTACTAATAAATTCGGCGGTGGAACGAGATCTATACGCTTCGCGGTAATGTGCGCCCACGGAAGTGCCGCTCTTCAAAATTTGATAACTAATAACGTTTCCCACGGCGTTTTTAGGTAGAGCCGATGCCATGCGAATAATTCGTAATGCGAAACACTTGGTTCTTTCCCGTAAATCTCGCTTTGATTCAGAAGTTTTCATAAAGGTAACCTTCATTCAAAAAAAGTAAGTGATGGGCATTAATCAATTCATCCTTCATCCTTCATCCCTCATCCTTTCCTCTTCATCCTTCATCCTTTGGCTCGTGAACACCTCGGCGATTACTTCTTCCAGCGGCGGATCTTCCACGCCGACGTCCACGATCGAATGCGATGCGAGAATGTCGCTTAGAATATGGGAAACAGCCGCCCGTGACACACGTAATTTGACTTTGGGAGGTTCGATTGAAAGAACTTCGCCGTATCGGTCGAAGCCGGAGTGCGTATTTCCGTCGGCAAGTTCCAGGGATACAATTTTGTGATCGCTAAACCGGTCGACGATGCCGGTAAGCGAACCGTCGTAGATGATCCTTCCCAAGGCGATGATTACCACCCGGCGGCACAGCGCGGCCACGTCTTTCATGTAATGGCTGGTAAGCAAAATGGTGACCTTGCGTCGCTCTTGATATTCGCGCAAAAAAACCTGGACGTTGTGCTGTGCCACCACGTCCAGGCCGATTGTCGGCTCATCAAGGAACAGCACGTCGGGCGAGTGCAACAGCGCGGCGATCAGTTCCATCTTCATCCGCTCGCCCAGCGACAATTCGCGGACCGGCTGGGAGAGCAATTTCCCGACTTCGAGCAATTCGCTCAGTTCGTGCAAGGTCCGCTCGAAGTTTTTCAATTCGATGCGGTAAATGTGCTGATGCAGGCGGAAGGACTCGGCGGCGGGCAGGTCCCACCAGAGTTGGTTTTTCTGTCCCATGACCAGGGCAAACCGCCGGCGGTATGCGTTTTCGCGCCGCCAGGGAACGAAGCCCAAGACCCGGGCGGTGCCGGCGGTGGGAGTAATCACGCCGGAGAGCAATTTCAGGGTGGTGGTTTTTCCCGCCCCGTTCGGTCCCAGGAAGGCCACGAATTCGCCCTGCTCGACGGCAAGATCGATGTCCCGCACCGCCTCGACAAGGCGATACTCGCGGCTGAAGAGCCCGCTGACGGCGGCCCTTAGCCCTTCCTTTTTCTGATAAACGCGATAGGACTTCGCCAATGCGTGAATTTCAATTGCGGCCATTGCTCACATTATAGACGCCTACCGAAGTGGGGGGAAGAAGGTGATAAATACTGAATGTTGAATGCTGAATATTGAATTATTATAAATAAACCGCTTGCGGTTTCGCTATATACTTGCCGCCTTCCGCCTTTCTTTCCCCAGCCTTTTTGAGTATAATCCCCCACGAATTCAAGCTAATTGTTTCCTCTTACAGGAGAACTTGCCACGGGTGGAATGAGAATTGGAATTGGACACGATACGCATCGGCTGCGCCCGGGCGGACCGCTCAGGCTGGGCGGAGTAAGTATACCCCACGACCGGGAATTGGTCGGGTTTAGCGATGCCGACGTGCTTTTGCACGCGGTTACCGACGCGCTTTTGGGCGCTGCCGCGCTGGGCGACATCGGCCAAATGTTTCCGGACACCGATTCCACCAACCGCGGGCGGAATTCCGCCGAAATGCTCCGCGCTGCCCTGAATGCCGCGGCTGCCGTGGGCTGGAAAATCTGCAACCTCGATTGCATCGTATTCGCCCAGCGCCCAAAATTATTGCCCCACAAGCAAACCATCCGCGAGCGGCTGGCCGAAATCCTCGGCCTGGAACCGGAACGCATCGGCCTGCAAGCCAAAACCGGCGATCTAGTCGGGCCGGTCGGGCGCGAAGAAGCCATCGAAGCCCAGTGCGTTGTGCTACTGGAACCAATCAGCGAAGAATAGATATTGCAAATTGGAAATTGCAAAATGCAAATTGCAAATTGAATACAATCCCAATTCCTGATCCTCGTTCCCAGGCTATGCCTGGGAACGAAGTTCGACAATTACTGGTATTTGAAATATGTCAACTCCAATAAATTTACCTGCAAAATGTTCAAACTGTGGCAGTGATTCCCTATATGTAACCCGAGTCGCATCCGGCGGGGGCTATGGTCCTCAGCTTCTTCCAGGTTTGGGAAAATTTCTGCGTTTTCCGTATTTTCATCTTGTAGCTTGCAGTGATTGTGGTTATGTGCATTTTTTTATGGACGAAGATGCAAAATCTAAGCTCGCACAGTGCAAGAAATGGAAGCAATTACGCATTACACAATAATAGAACACTGCCTGTATTTCTCATTTACCAAAATAATTATTTCTACTCGTTGAGATTAATTACCTATCACCTATCTCCTATTGCCCATCATGCTTCGCGTCTACAACACACTCAGCAAAACCAAAGAACCTTTTGAACCAGTCCAGCCCGGCGAGGTGGGAATCTATCTATGCGGGCCAACGGTTTACAAGCCCAGTCACATCGGACACATGGTCGGACCGGTGATCTTCGACGCCGTCAAGCGATACCTGGTTTACTCGGGCTATAAAGTCACGTTAGTTGTGAACATCACCGACGTGGACGACAAACTCATTAACGAATCCAATGCCCGGGGCGTGCCCATGTCGCAATTGGCCGCCGAAATGACGGCCGACTACATGAACAATATCCAGGCCTTGGGTGTAGATACCATCGATCATTTCCCCCGTTGCACGGCGAGCATGGCCGACATCATTAAGTTTACCCGGACGCTTATCGAAAAAGGCTTTGCCTACGAGGCCCAGGGCGACGTGTATTTCGAGGTCGGTAAAGCCCCTGATTACGGCAAACTAAGCAATCGCCGCATAGAAGCCCTGCAAGGCGACGGCGGCGGCACTGCCGAACGAAAACGATCCGGCGCCGATTTCGCCCTGTGGAAATCGGCCAAGCCGGGCGAGCCGTCATGGGACAGTCCTTGGGGACCCGGACGCCCGGGCTGGCACATCGAATGTTCGGCCATGAGCCGCGGCCTGCTGGGCGAAACTTTTGATATTCACGGCGGAGGGCTTGATCTTGTCTTTCCGCATCACGAAAACGAAATCGCCCAAAGCGAATCGTGCCACGGCAAACCAATGGCCAAGTATTGGATGCACAACGGACTGATGCAGGCCTCCGACGAGATCGGCAAGCTGGGCGGGCGCCAGACCCGGGCGACCGAAGGCGATTTCGCCTCGCAAGACGCGGGAAAAATCAGCAAGTCCCGCGGCTCCGCCCCGTTCCGGGAACTGCTTAAACAATTTTCGCCCGAGACGATCCGCTTTTTCCTGCTATCGACCCATTACCGCCGTCCGATCGATTACAGCGAATCGCGACTGCGCGAGGTCGAAACGGGTATGGACGCATTTTACCGCTTTTTCAAGCGTTTTGAGCGCGCCGCCGGCGAGAGTTTTTATAACCTCGCCGCCCCGGCAACACGCGCGGCGGGCGATTTCAATCCCGGCGCCGAATCGCTCTTGCAGGCCGCGGCCGAACATCGCAACCGCTTCTTGGAAGCCATGGACGACGATTTCAACACCGGCGGCGGGATAGCCACGCTGTTCGATCTCGTCCGTGTGCTGAATAAATTCGTGGATGATGAAAAACTCGAGGAGCCGGGCAAAAACGACCCCGGCCGGTTGAAAGTTCTTAAACAAGGCACCGTAGTATTGCGCGAATTGGCCGCCGCGCTGGGCCTGTTCCGCAAACCGACCGAGGAAAAAACATCCGGCGACGACGCCGTGCTCGGCAAGCTGATGAACTTGCTCATCGAGCTCCGCAACGAAGCCCGCAAGAAAAAAGACTTTCCCACGGCCGACCGCATCCGCAACGGCCTGGGTGCAATCGGCATCTCGCTCGAAGATCGTCCCGGCGGAACCGATTGGAGCATGAAATAGCGGACAGCGGACGCCGGGCAGTGAAAAAAATTCAGTCCCGGCCCGAAGGGGACCTGCGGATGTCGAAATATAAAAATTCTTCCAAGAAGCATGCTCCCCATCCCCGTTCAGCAATCTCTACTCTATCGGGATTTCGCCTCCAGGTTCTGGCGGGAGCAGCGATAATAGCCGTCGCCGCCCTACTGGCTTACTTCCCTTCCCTAAGCGGCGGATTCATCTGGGACGACAATGATCTATATCTGACTGAAAATCCAATTATCAAGGTCCCGAACGGCTTGTTCCGATTTTGGTGCACTACCGAACCTTTCGATTACTACCCGGTAAGCAATTCAACTCTCTGGATCGAATGGCGATTGTGGGAAGTGAACTCCACCGGTTACCATCTCACAAACTTGATATTCCATGTCGCCGAGACCCTCTTAATATGGATCATCTTGCGGAGGTTATTTATTCCCGGGGCCTTTTTGGCGGCCGTTATCTTCGCCCTGCATCCGGTAAATGTAGAGTCCGTAGCCTGGATCTCGCAGCGGAAAGAAATGCTGGCAATGCTATTCTTTCTGCTATCGATTCTATGGTATTTGAAATACTTGGAACTCGCTCGCCGACCAATCTTCGATTGGTATCCGCTCGCGGCTAAGCCATCTATTTTTCACTATCCGCTGCGCACTTTTTCATCCTTCATCCTTCATCCTTCATCCTTTTATTTTTGGTATTGGCTGAGCCTGGCGTCATTTGCAATGGCAATGCTCAGCAAGGGATCGGTTGCGATCCTGCCGATGTTGCTGCTGGGAGTCGCTTTATGGCTACGCTGTCTGACAAGGCAGGATCTGCTTCGTATTATGCCTTTTTTCGCCATTGCCTTGCCGTTGACAGTAGTGAACGTATGGTTCCAAAGACATGGTTCCGGAGAGATAATCCGCAGCGCCGATTTTACCCAGCGCCTGCTTGGCGCGGGCGGCGTGGTATGGTTCTATCTTTACAAGGCAATTTTTCCAATCAATCTACTCTTTATTTATGAGCAATGGGACATAAAGGCCGGCAATCCGCTTTGGTGGCTGCCGCTTTTGGCCGTCTTAGCCGTTACGGCGCTGCTGTGTTGGCATAGAAAAAAATCGAGTCGGCCGTTGTTGTTTGCCTGGGGTTTTTTCTGTATAGCACTCTTGCCGGTGCTAGGTTTTACTGACATTTATTTCATGAAATATTCGCTAGTCTCCGACCACTATCAGCACATCGCCATTATCGGGGTGATCGCGCTAGCGGCGGCATGTTTCTACACATGGCGAAATCGCTCGCAAGGTGCGGCGCGCCGGGCAAAGACAGGCGTTGCAGTCATGGCGGCGGGAATTCTCTTGTTTCTTACCTGGCGGCAAAGCGGTCTTTATCTTGACGAGACTACACTCTTCCAGGCCACGCTGAAAAAAAATCCCGAATGTTGGATGGCCTACAATAATCTGGGCCGGCTGTTGCTGAATTTCGGTAGGTTGCAAGAGGCAAGACCCCTTATAGAACGATCTCTGGCAATCAACCCGAACAATGACCACGCTCATAATAACATGGCTATTATTCTGATGGAAACGGGCCAACCCGAGGAAGCGATAAAGCATTGCCAAGAAGCAATGCGGATCGATCCTAAATATTCCGGCACTTATAACAATCTGGGCATGGCCCTGCTTACACTGGACAAACTGCCCGAATCTATTGAGAATTTCGAACTAGCCTTGAAGCTCAATCCGAACAATGCCATGTTTCACAACAACTTTGCCAACGCCTTATTAAAGGCGGGACGGACGGGAAACGCCATAGACCAGTACAAAAAAGCCCTCCAACTCAGACCGGACTTTACCGAGGCTTGTTGTAATTTGGCGGCGGCATACGCCAAAATGGACCAATCTCGCGAAGCTATTGCCGAGGCCCAGAAGGCCTTGGAACTTGCCCGGAATAAGGGACAGACTGCGATATACAAGAAGATGGAAAGTTGGCTTAATTCATACCGCTCCAGATTGCCAAACCTCCCTGGCAAACCGCCCAATTCCGAATCCAAGCCCCCATTGCCATAACCTTCAGTGTTCCGCTGACCTTTGTTTAATATTCGATGCACTAGCGTAACAACGGGACGGCAAATAAGATATCAATTAAAGTTTAGGGCAATAATTGCCAGCATTCAGCACGGTTTCACCATGAATGACCAAAACGCCTTTCTACGAATTCTCGGCATCGATCCGGGCTTGAACGTCACCGGCTACGGCGTCTTGGAATGCGGGTGTGCCACTGCTGGCATGTCCAACAGTGCTAGTGGCCGGCCGCGGATTTGCGAAGCCGGCGTGGTGAGGGGAAAAAGCCGGCGCTCGCTCACCGCTCGGTTGGTTGAAATTCATGGCGGCGTGGCCGACGTAATCGCCGCGCTGAGGCCCGGCGTGATGGCCTTGGAGGAACTATATTCGCATTACAACCGTCCCCGCACGGCGATACTGATGGGCCATGCCCGGGGCGTTATCTGCCTGGCCGCTGCTGAGGCGGGCATACCGGTAGTCCACTATTCAGCTACGCAGATCAAAAAAATCCTCACCGGCGCCGGCCGGGCGTCGAAATCGCAGGTGCAACGAGCAATTCAGCGCGAACTTGCCCTGCCCCAAATCCCAGACCCGCCCGACGTGGCCGACGCCCTGGCCGTGGCATTGTGTCATTATTACCTCAAGGACAAACTCCGAGCATAAACAAACCTCGTTCCCAGGCTCTGCCTGGGAACGTATAGCCCTCGAATTTCTGACTCAACAACATAGCTTGCCAAAGATCCTGGAGAGAAGTAATATCATGTCACTTGACGATAAAAATACAAAGTGGATGATCCGAGTAGGTAGGATATTGAGTAGATTATTTTCAGTATTATTTGTGGCCCTACTATTCCTTTGGCTAACAACCGGATGGTTAGTGCCGATCTTCTTTTTTGGTGCTTTATTCTCATTACTATGGTCGCATTCTGTGGAAATAAGTGAAAGAGTGTTGAACCTTGAAGTAGAATTATCAAAATTAAAAAAGCAAATT
>JBEKIK010000020.1:0-10283 GCA_050011795.1 Thermoguttaceae bacterium
CGCCCGCGAAAAGCAAGGCGATGTTGACAATCAGCATGAACCAACCATTCATAACGGTAATCGTTTTTTCACGTGTCATGACAAACCTCCCGATAAAGTGGTTGTTGAATATATCAAGATGATATCATATTGATATATATTAGTCAATGGACCAATATAAATTGGATTTTAATCCTATGCGGCGTAAGGAGTTAAAGAAAAAACGCTCGCCCGATGGCTCGCAGTTAAGCAGGAGAGAATTCGCTTGCCGACTAACATTCGGTTGGTGCCCATTCGCGGCTAAACAGAGAAGACACAAATGCGGGAAAAAGTTTTAACACACCGCGACCGCTGGTCGCGGCTTTACTGCATATTGCCTATAACCTATTTCCTAAAACCTATTACCTAGAAAGTGACCCCGACGGGATTCGAACCCGTGTTGCAGGCGTGAAAGGCCTGTGTCCTAGGCCTCTAGACGACAGGGCCGGTTCTAAGGCGGTAAAAAAGCAAGACTTGACTTTGTACCGTGACGATAAGGCATCCGTCAAGGGGTTTTGCCAATGCCGGCGCAAACCATCAGAGTCGTTTAATAAAAAACGAGGCTTTACGAAAGACTGAAGAAAAGATTCAAAAGTGGAAGAGGCTAACGGACAAGCGCCCAGTTTTTGGAAGAAGAGTCTTTATGGGTTGCCGCTTGTTCCGGCTGTATCGGCTTTATCAGCCGTTTTGTTCCCCGTTGCAAGTTCGTTGCGATGAATTGCGTCAAAGACCTCACGACGGTGTACCGGCACTTCCTTTGGGGCCTCAACACCAAGTCGAACCTTATCTCCTCGAATTTCGACGACCACGATCGTAATGTCATCGTTGATGATAATACTTTCGTTTTTCTTACGTGACAGCACTAACATAACACGTTCCTTCGCCAGATTATCCTTTATGCCCACATTCAATGTGGAATTTTAAGGCATCTATATTTATAGACTACCATCAATGTACGATACTCCTTAATTACGGGAAGTCAAGCGAATGACGGGCCAGTTGTAAGATTTTTTTGGGTTTTTTTTGATAAAATAACTTGCCACCGATCTTTTCATCCGTGCCGCTGCCTTCGGCATAGATTACCTAGGTTATGACAAGGAAACGGATAATAATCTATAACATATTGCCGAATAATATGTTACATCACAAGACATGTATTCAACAGTGGATAATCTTTATCTGAAATTGCACAATTAGTAATCATGTTTTTTTTAAAACTTGTAGGCAAAATATTTTCTCTCGCACCCATCTTGTGGGTTATGAATAACATGGCAAACCGGACATTTCTTTGCCATTCAGATAAAAAATCCGCCTTTATGTAAGGTCTGCTTGCTGCTTCATTCTCAGCCCTTATAATCCATCTTTAGCGGCCGGAATAAAAAGTCTTGCTGTTCTTGGACCGATGTTTTATTCTCTACTTAACATACAAAAGAATTTAAATCCTTATGCAGCTCTGGCTTCGAAACATCCTTGAGGCTGTTATTACAGTGACTAAGGCCCTGTGGATCTCGATACGCTACTGGATTCGCACCTGCGATCCGGTGCGTAGAACATTCACCGAGCATTACGAATATCCCGAGTTACCGCTGAAGGTGGCGCCGCGGTTCCGCGGCTTCCATCGTTACGATCTCAGCAGTTGTATTGCATGCGAGCGCTGCGCAAGAGATTGTCCGGTAGGATGTATTTACATCGGTAAGGAGCGCAAGCCGCCGCGCAAAGGTTTTCAAATCACTAGTTTCACGGTTGATTACACAAAATGCATGTTCTGCGGGATATGCACCGAATCGTGCCCTTCGGATTGCATTTTTTTAGGCTCGTCTTATGATTTAAGTTGTTTCAGCCGGGACGGTTGCATTGTAGATTTTTCACGGTTGCCGTTGGAAGTGGCTTGGGGGCGAGCTGCGTTGAATCCCTCGGTTGTTGCCGCGGCCAAGGTCGTTGAAAAACCAGTCCACGGCGGCCCAAACCAGTAAAAAGGGATTAGGGATTGGCGATTAGGGATTAGAGAAAGGATGAATGTTAAATGAATACACCACCGAAATTTTTTCCTAAACTTGCTCCCCGATCACCGATTCCCCAATCCCTAATCCCTAATCTCTAATCCCTAATTTCCTATGATTCATAAACACGCCAAGCACCGGGAGTTTTTCTCCATCGAGGAAGCCAATGCCATGCTTCCCCTAATCCGTGCGATTGTTTCCGACCTTACGGCATTATCTCGCGATGTAAATGATCGACATCGGCGGCTTTCGTTTCTTCTTGCCGGTCGAAATCCAAACGACCATGATTTGTACCATGAAGAACTGGTACAGATTGAACAAGAATTGGAAAAAGATACTCGCCGATTGCACGATTATCGGGAAGAACTGCGGGCCTTGGGAGTGGAATCGGAAAACGGACCTGAAGGTTTTGTGGACTTTCCGGCTTTTTCGGACGGTCGAAAAATATGTCTTTGTTGGAAGCTCGGCGAAGATGAGGTGCTTTTCTGGCACGACCCCGACGCCGGTTGCAACCAACGTCAATTTTTAACGGCCGATAGTGTAGCCGGCAGTATGCCCGATGCGGATGCGGAAAGTTAAATGCATGGTTTTCCATGCCCAAACCATCATTCTTGGTGATCTTACCATACCACTATTGGTGCAGGCTTGCAAAAGATTGTGCATATTCTAAAATAGTCACCTTCTTAACGCTGTCATTGATCCGGGAAGGTGAAATCCGCACGCCTCGATTATGCCTACCGCTATTGTCGCCTACCTGACGCTTTTTATCATGGTGGGCTTTATATTTTTGATTGTCGCACTGCTCTTGGGTAGGCTGTTTCGGCCTATTTCACCTTCGGCGGAAAAGTCCGAGGCATACGAATGCGGCGAGCCTCCGGTGGGGCCGGGTTTTGTCCAATTCGATCTGCGTTTTTACGTGGTGGCTTTGCTGTTTATTGTCTTCGAGGTCGAATTGGCGTTTTTCTTTCCTCCCGCGGTGGTCTTCGGCAAACTTATTGCAATCCTGGGCCACGCTGCGGACCAAAGCCCGCCGGCGGCCAAAACCGCGCAACCGTCCGCTGAAAACGAACCTTCTCGGGCCGTGGCGGAAAAATATCAAGAACTTGGCATTCACCGCCTCACGCCCGCGCCTGTCGCCGAGTTGGAATCTCAGACACGCAGTCTGGCCGCTGCGGCCATGATCGACATGGGCCTGTTTTTCGTCGTGCTCTTGGTAGGTTTCGCCTACTTGTGGAAACGCGGCGACCTGGACTGGGTACGGGCCGTAAAAGGGTTCGGCGTTCAGGGTTCAGGGTTAAGAACTCCTGGTGATAATTATCCTCCAAATCCTGTTTTCCCGAATCCTAACGCCAAATCCCAAATCCTGAACCCCAAATCCTGAATCCTGAACCCTAAATCCCAAATCGCAAATCCCAAATCCTGAACTCTGAACCCTGAACCCCAAATCCTGAACCCTGAACCCTAATTTAGAGCGGCTAGGCATGAACATCCAGGAGATCCACGACCGGCTGCAACCGACTTTTCAGCATTGGCTCTCGGGCGGCAATTTCGAGGCGCTCGATCCCTGGCTGGAAATCAAGGCCGAAGGATTGCCCGAAATCGCCCGATTCCTCCGCGACGAGCCGGATTTGCGATTCGACATGCTGCACTGCATAACGGCGGTCGATTATTTCGAATCCGACGCCAAAAAAGCGGCCCAAGCCGCCTGGCAGCCGCACTTCGAATTGATTTATCACCTCTCGAGCATGGTCCATCGCCACCGCCTGGTGCTGAAAATCAGCCTGCCGCGCTGGCTCGGCGACGTCCACGGCCAATTGCCCGAGGTCGCCAGCCTTAGCGACGTGTGGCGCACGGCCGAGTGGCACGAACGCGAGGTGTACGACCTGATGGGTGTGAACTTTCCGGGCAATCCTGATTTGCGGCGGATACTTTGTCCCGAGGATTGGGTCGGGCACCCCTTGCGCAAGGATTACGAGATGCCGGCCGAATATCACGGAATCCGTTCGAGGTAGAGCCATGCACAACGAGCGCGACACAACCCAAGTCATGGAATTCGACCTGCAAACGGACGATATTATCGTCAACATGGGTCCGCAGCATCCCAGCACACACGGCGTGTTGCGCGTGGCGCTTCGGACCGACGGCGAAGTGGTTTCCGAAGCCGTTCCGCACATCGGCTATTTGCACCGCTGCTCGGAAAAAATCGGCGAGCGGCTCTCCGCCCGGCAGTTTCTCCCCTACACCGATCGCCTGGATTACCTGGCCGGCATGAACATGAATCTCGGCTGGGCGCTGGCGGTCGAAAAACTGATGGGCCTGGAATTGACCGAAAAATGCCGGCACCTGCGGGTAATGGCCTGCGAATTAAGCCGTATTGCCAGCCATTTAGTAGCGGCTGGTTGTTACGGCTTGGACCTGGGCAGTTTCACTCCCTTCATGTGGGCGTTCCGCGAACGGGAATTAATCCTCGACCTGTTCGAGGAGCTTTGCGGCGCCAGGCTGACGTACAGTTACATCACCATAGGCGGCGTTACTGCCGATCTCCCGCCCGGCTGGCTGAAAAAATGCGCGGCCTTCCTCGACCAGTTCGAGCCGGTGATCGACGAATTGCACGCCCTGCTGACGAACAACTCGATCTTCATCCGCCGCACGGCGGGCATCGGCGTGCTATCGCCGGAAATGGCCATAAGCTACGGCTGCACCGGCCCGGTGCTTCGCGGCAGCGGAGTAAATTGGGATATGCGCCGCGACGGCGAGGGGATCTACAAACGGATTTACGACGACTACAAGTTCGAGGTGATCGTCCAAGTCGATGGAAAATATCCGCAAGATCAGCCCTATCCGCCCGTGCCTGCCGAGGCGGTGTTGGGCGATTGCTGGCATCGTTTTTTCGTTCGCATGATCGAGGTGGTGCAATCCATGCGGCTCGTTCGGCAGGCGATGGAAAAGTACTGCCAAGCCAAAGGCGACGTGGGCAAGCCGATCCAGCTCAAACAAAAACTGCCCAAGGGCGAAGCCTACCTGGAAACCGAGGCCCCCAAAGGGCAGATGGGCTTCATGGTCATAAGCGACGGCACGCCCATCCCCTGGCGCGTGCGGATCCGCAGCAGTAGTTTCTGCCACACCGCCGTATTGCCCGAACTGTGCCGCGGCGTGCTGATCGCCGACGTCCCGGCCATCGTCGGCTCGATGGACCTGGTGCTGGGCGAAATTGATAGGTAATAGGGGGTGGTCAGTTTACTGACCACTGATAACTGAAAACTTGATAAAAACCGCTTGCGGTTTCGCGCCGAAAACCGTGAACTGTAAACTGTAAACCATAAACTTTAATGGCCGAATATCTCTCGCAATACGTTTCGCCCTGGATCGCCTACCTGCTCGTCGGCCTGGTGGAGTGCGGGCTGCTGTTGGCTTTGGTCATGGTTTCAGTGGCGATATTTACATGGATGGAGCGGAAGGTTTCCGCCCGCATCCAGGATCGGCTGGGACCGACGCGCGTGGGCGGGCGGTTCGGCTGGCTGCAACCGGTGGCCGACGGCGTCAAGCTGTTCTGCAAGGAAGACCTCATACCCGCCGCCGCCGACCGGATGCTGTTCCGCGCCGCACCGTACATCAGTTTCGTCACCATGTTCACTGTTTTCATGGCCTTACCCTGGGCCAACGGCTGGGTGCCGATCCGTCTGGACGCGGCCGTGTTCTTCATTATCGCCGTCTCGGGATTGGAAATTTTCGGCGTGATTTTGGGCGGATACGCCTCAGGCTCGAAATGGTCGCTATACGGCGCGATGCGCGAGGCGGCTCAGGTCGTCAGCTACGAAATTCCCATGGGCCTGTGCGTGGTGGTTCCGGTTTTGCTGGCCGGCACGATGGATCTGGTCGCAATCGGCAACAACCAGTCGGGCTGGTTCTGGAACTGGTACTTGTTCCACGATCCATTTACCTTCGCGACGTTTTGGATATACATCACCTGTGCAGTGGCCCATACCAATCGGGCCCCCTTCGACCTGCCCGAGGCCGAAAGCGAACTGGTCGCCGGGTTCATGACCGAGTATTCCGGGTTCCGCTGGGCGGCGTTTTTCATGGCCGAGTACGGGGCCATGCTGGCCGTCAGCGCATTGGCCGCCATTTTGTTCCTCGGCGGGTGGAACGGGCCGATCCCAGTGGCCCAACTGCTCCATCTGCCCACGGAAACAAACATTGTGGCCCTGGCAATCGCCAATTTGCTGGGACTTTGCAACATGCTTGTCAAGGCGTACATCGGCGTGACGTTCATGATGTGTCTGCGCTGGACTCTGCCCCGCTTGCGCATCGACCAGGTAATGACCACCTGCCTGAAATACTGCCTGCCGCTGGTCTCGCTGATGCTGGCCGGCGCGATGCTATGGAGCTTTGCGTTTCCCGGCGGATTGCGGCACTTTATTTTCCCTTGAATGTAATATGGACGCGATAAACTGGCCAAGTTGTTTTTTTCTGTTTTTTGCCGCGATCGCCTGCGCGTTTGCCGTGGCGGTGGCGATGACCGGAAACATCGTGCGCATGGCCGGTTACCTGGTGGTTTCGCTGGGCGCGGTGGCCGGATTGTTTTTCCTGGCCGGGGCCGATTTCCTGGGCGCGGTCCAGTTGATGGTCTACGTCGGCGGAACCATGGTCTTGTTGGTCTTCGGCGTGATGCTCACCGCGCGCGGGCCGTTCGTGTCCATGAAAATCGGCGGAGGCCAGTGGATTTTGGCCGTCATCCTGGCCATGGCTTTGTTGGGCATGCTTTTGCAAACGGCGCTGAGCGTGAGCGATTGGTCCGCGGCCAAAACCGCGCCGCCAACGCCTGCCGCCGATGTTTCGCCCACCTCGGCCCGGCTGGGTATGGGGCTTTTAGGCGCCCGCGTGGATCAACTCGATAATCCCGATCCCGCCGCCCGGCGCGGAATGTCGGGCTACTTGTTGGTGTTTGAAATCATTTCGGTCCATTTATTGGTCGTGCTCATAGGCGCGGCATATTTGGCCCGGGCAAAACGGAGAGTGGAATAAGGATAAACGCAGAATGCAGAACGCAGAACGCAGAATTCCGTAGCGAAAACTGATAACTGATTACTGACAACTGACAACCATTAATCATGAATTTACTAACCCAACCCGTCGGACTGACGCATTACCTGATAGTCAGCACTATCCTGTTTGTCTGCGGGGTAGTCTGCATGGCCACCAAGCGCAATGCCTTGGGCGTGCTGATGGGGATCGAACTGATTTTAAACGCGGCGAATTTGAACTTCATCGCCTTTAGTAGTCCGCTTATTTCGGGCGACAGCACCCTGGGCCTCGACGGACAGTTGATCGCCATGTTCGTTATCGTCCTGGCCGCCGCCGAGGCCGCCGTGGCACTGGCGATTGCACTGAATTATTACTATACCCATGCCACAATCGATGTGGACAAAGCGGATGAACTCAAAGGATGAAACTCGTTCCCAGGCTCCGCCTGGGAACGAGAAATAAGGATGAATGAAACCGCTTGCGGTTTCGTGCTTACAACTGAAAACTGAAAACTGAAAACTGATAACCAATTATCTTCATGGATTTAAGCCATATATTACCGAAGCTTTTGGGACTGGCCTGGCTGTTGCCGCTGGCTTCATTCGCGCTTATCGTGTTTTTCGGGCCGCGCATGGGCAAAAGCGGCCACGGCGCTGGATACGTGGCTACATTGGCAATTATCGCCGCCTTCATTCTCTCAGCGGCGGCATTAGCGTTGTGGCTTATGCAATATCCCTTGACCGGGGCTGCTCATGGTCCGAGCGCTCACGTCGGAGCATCCCCGCTGCCAGTCCCTGCGATATCCGGCGATTGGTACGCCCTGGGCGTGTTCGGTTCGCTGCGGGTGACGATCGGTTATTACATCGACGCCTTGACCATCGCCGTGTTTTGCATGGTCACGCTGGTGTCGTCCTGCATCCACGTTTATTCGTTCGGATACATGCACGAGGAATTGCACGACGTGACCGACACGCTAGTCACGCTTTCCAACGGCGAGCCTCTGCACCGCCGCGGCCGGTTTTGCCGCTTTTTCCAATATCTATCCCTGTTTTGTTTCAGCATGTTGGGCCTTGTGATTGCCGGCAACCTGGCCATGGTGTTCGTGTTTTGGGAACTGGTGGGAATTTGCTCGTACTTGTTGATCGGATTCTACCACGAGCGTAAAAGCGCGTCTAATGCGGGGAATAAAGCTTTTATCGTCAACCGCGTGGGCGATTTCGGCATGTTGATCGGGCTTGCGGCCGTGTGGGCCGGCATGGGAACGTTTTCCTTCTCGGATTACAAAGCGGCCGACGCAGCCGGAAACGTCCGCACCATGCCCGGCATCTTCAGCCAGGTCCGGCCGGAAAGCAAAAATTATGCCTTGCAGGTTCCAGACGGAATGGTCAAGCTGGCCGCCAAAAACGAAATCGAAAGGCAAAAATCGGCCGATTCGCCGACCACGGGAAAGATCGACGATTGGCGGAAACAAGGTTACGGGTATTGGCTGTTGGTGATTGCCGGGCTGGGTATCTTCTGCGGCTGCGTGGGCAAAAGCGCGCAGTTCCCCTTGCACGTGTGGCTGCCCGACGCCATGGAAGGCCCCACGCCCGTAAGCGCCTTGATCCACGCCGCCACGATGGTCGCCGCCGGCGTGTACCTGGTGGGCCGGTGTTATCCGCTGTTTACGCCCGAGGTGCTGCTGGTTATCGCCGTTGTCGGCTGCATTACCCTGTTTCTGGCGGCCACGATGGCCTTGACCGCCACCGACATCAAGCGCGTGCTGGCCTATTCGACCGTGAGTCAACTGGGCTATATGATGTTCGCCTTGGGCCTGGGCGGATGGCTGTCGGGCCTGTTCCATTTGTTCACCCACGCCTGTTTCAAATCGCTGTTGTTCCTATGCTCCGGCTCGGTGATTCACGCCACCGGCACCAACGAGATGCCGCGGATGGGCGGATTGCTGAAGAAAATGCCTTACACCGCCTGGACCATGCTTGCGGGCTGTCTGGCCATTTCCGGGGCCGGCGTGCCAACGGTCATCGGGCTGAGCGGTTATTATTCCAAAGATTATATCATCGCCCAGGCCCTGGTCTTCAAAACAGCCAATCCCGTGTTCAGTTGGATGTTTTACATAGCCGTGTCCGCGGCCGGCATGACCGCCTTTTATATGTTCCGCCTGTGGTTCATGACATTTACCGGCAAACCGCGCGACGAGCACATTTACGAGCACGCCCACGAGTCGCCGCCGACGATGACCGTGCCCTTGGTGATACTTGCCGGACTGAGCGTCGTGGCCGGCTGGAATCTTTTAAACACGAATTATGGATTGGAGCCGCTATTGAACCAGGCCGTTCCCGCGGGAATATCGCAAGGCAGCGCGGGCGGTTCCTTATGGCCTCACGTCACCGTGCCGCCGGAACATATATATAACCCGCAAATCCATGAAGTGCATTTTACCGCCTCGATGATCGCCTTTGCCATGGCTTTGGCCGGTTTCATTCTGGCAACGGCGTTTTACGGCGTGCAGTCGTTGGATCCCGGCGACGCCCGGCGGACCTTCGCCCCGTTTTACAGCTTGTTCTATCACAAGTGGTGGTTCGACGAGTTGTATCAATTCCTCTTCGTCCGTCCGGTGTTGCGTATTTCAGGCTGGGTCGCCGCCTGCGACAAAAATGTCATCGATTGGGCGGCCGATCACCTGGCCCTGGCCGTTACGGCCTGCGCGCGCTTGGATAATTGGATCGATCGGATTTTTGTCGATCGGCTCATCGATCTTTTGGCCAAGGGCATATACGCGGCCGGCTTATGGCTGCGGCGGATCCAAACCGGGAATTTGCGGCAATATATCATGCTTTTGGCCTTGGGCCTGATTGCACTGTTTGTCGTGTTGAATTTGTATCAGAATTTTTAGTAATGACTGGAGTTTTGACCTATGTGGCCGTTCAATCAACTTGATCCGGCGGTTTTTATAACGCTGCTTTATAGTGCGGTCATTTTTTTGCCCGTCGTGGGCGCGCTTTTGCTTTGTTTCATTCCCGGCGACCGGCAGATGGCGATAAAGCGGTTTTCGCTTGCCGTGACGGTGGTGGTTTTTTTGCTGACGGTCTACATGGCCGTGCCCGCCGGAAGCGAGAATTCTCCCGGCCGGTTTGCCCTGGGCGCCGGCGATATGCAAAACGTAGTCTGCCATCGCTGGATTCCGGCCTTCAATATTTATTATTTCCTCGGCGTCGACGGCATTAGTTTTCCGCTGATAAT
>JBEKIK010000021.1:0-10152 GCA_050011795.1 Thermoguttaceae bacterium
AGATATCAACTAGGCACCACGGCACTGGTCAAGGGCCGCCAGCAACTATTGACGCCCATAGCACGGGGCGAGAATTATGACGCGGCCTTGCGCATCGCTCCGCCCGATGGGGAAAACGGCCTGCCGAATCTCGCCCGCCTGGCCCAGAGCTGGATCGAGGAATCGAAACTGCCGCAGGAAGATCGCGCCGGCCGGGCGCGATATCTGGAAAGGAAACTGGCCGCCTCGGGCATGTTCAGCTACAGCCTGGAAAGCCAGAACCGCGACCCCGCGCTCGATCCCATCGAGGATTTCGTGACCAAGCACCGCGCCGGGCATTGCGAGTATTTCGCCACTGCGCTCTGCCTGATGCTCCGCAGCCAGCATATCCCGGCCCGGATGGTGGTCGGTTATTGCACCGACGAATGGAACCAGATCGGCCAGTGTTATCAAGTCCGCCAGTTGCACTCGCATACCTGGGTGGAATGTTACCTGCGTGCCGGCCAGATTCCGCACGAATTGGTGCACGGCGAGGATGTTTGGAATTGGTCGAACTTCGGCGGCTGGTTGCAGTTGGATCCGACGCCGGAAGGCCGGGCAAATTCCCAGGCCGGTTGGTGGAGCCCGATCGGCAATACTTTCCAGTGGTTCGATTATGCCTGGTCGTATTACGTGGTGGAGTTGAATTACGAACGGCAGCGGAACGCGATATTTCGGCCCATTGCGCAAGCGTTCACGTTTTTATACAAATCGATTTTCGACGCCCGGACTTGGCGCAACTTATTTAAACGCATCGGCGACGCCCTGCGTCTAAGCGGCTTGCCCGGGGCCATCGCTTGGGGATTGCTGGTTGCGGCAAGTCTGGCCTCGGCGGCCTTGCTGGGTTTTTTGTGTTGGTTAGCCCGGCGTCTGGGGGATAAATTGTGGCGGCGGCTTTCCGGCCGTCGGCCGAAACACCGGGACAGTCCCCGAGTAGAAGTGGAATTTTATCGCCGCCTGGAAGCGCTGTTGGCCGCGCGCGGCCTGGTCCGCTCCGCCGGTCAAACCCAACGCGAATTCGCCTGCTCGGCCGGATGCAGCCTGGCGGCCGTTTGCGGCGAAACCGGCCTGGCGTTGCTGCCCGTTCGCGTGGCTGAGGCTTTTTACCGCGTTCGATTCGGCCGGCTCCCCCTGGACAACGCCCAAGCCGAGGCGGTAGAACAATCGCTGGCCCAAATTACCGCTTGCGACGTTCCAAGAAGTTAGACCATTACGTGTTCCTTGTTCACACGTTCCGGTGTGGGAACAAGTCAAGTTGTATCCACGGAGAACATCGTCATGAAAATCGGACTTGTCGGTTACCAAGGCTCGGGCAAGAGCACTTTGTTTCACTGGCTGACGGGCGTGGTGGCGGATCCGGCCCTGTCGCACACCGGCCAAAGCGGGATGGCGCCGATTCCCGACCCGCGCTTGCAACAACTCGCCGATTTGTATCACACCAAGAAAATCACCGTAGCGGCCATTGAAATCGTGGACACGCCGGGCTTAAGCCGCAAACACGAAGGCAACGCGGCCCGCATGGCGATGATCCGCGAGGCCGATTGCCTGGTTTTCGTGGCGGCGGCCTTTGGCAACACCGATCCGCCGGCCGATCTGCGCACCTTCGACGAAGACCTGCTGCTGGCCGACATGGAAATCGTATCCGGGCGGATCCATCGCGTGCAAGAATCGCTGAAAAAACCCATTCCCCGCCAGGAACACCAGGTCCTGGAACACGAACACAATGTGCTGAAAATCCTGCTGGCGGCAATGGAGTCGGGCAAGGCGCTCACCGAGATTCAGATGACCGACGAACAGCGTATAGTCACCCGCGCTTTCCGTCTGTTCTGCGAAAAGACCCGGGTGGTGATCGTGAATACGGCCGACGACGAACAGCATCCGGAGCGGTTTACGCAGTGGTCGACCGAGTCCGTGCCGGTGCTGGCCATTCCCGCCGGCCTGGAATTGGAGCTATCGAAGATGACGCCGCGTGACCGCGCCGATTTCGAAAAGGAAATGGGCCTGGTGGGGACCGACCGAGATCATCTAATCCGCACGTTACTGAAGCACTCCGGCCAGATGACTTTTTTCACGGCCGGGGAAAAAGAAGTCCGCACCTGGCTGATTCGTCAAGGCGGCACCGCCCTGGAGGCCGCCGACGGCATCCACACCGATCTTGCCCGGGGCTTTATCCGCGCCGAAGTGATGTCCGTCGGCGATCTGCTGCGCCTGGGCAGCGAACGCGAGATCAAGGCCCAACATCTGATGCGACAGGAGCACAAGGATTATGTGGTTAAGGAGGATGATATTATTTTCATAAGGTTTAGCGTTTAATATAGTAGGCCAGACTGAGTGTGACAAAAAAGTATGCCGCATATTTGTCTGGTGTATCTGTCTTATGAGATAGATCTGGCAACACAACGATCACGGTTAGGTGTCCTATGCATTTTTTATGTAGAAATTGTCATTTTTTGGCAAAGGAATATCGAAATATAAATCCAAGTGACACGTATTGTTTTTCTGTATCAAAGGATGAAAGAGATAAGGCTAAACAGGAATATATTGATTTTGTCGATGGCAAGTCGTGCCTGAAATGTCATATGGGAGTTTGGGATGAAGGTTTGGATCAAAAAAAAGATCAACGATTATATAGAGTTAATAAAGTCAATAGACGAGACAAGTGTTTCTTTTTCCACTATGATCCAAGTATGATGTTTACTGCTGCTAAGGAGCTTCAAAAACGGCAACAAGAATACAAACAGCTAAAGAAATCAAATATGTATACTCGTATTGGTCTTTGGATTGCTGCATCGGCATTATTTGCAAATGTAATAATAGAACTCATTAGGTTGAAAAGTAAATGATGTTCAATATTCAAATCAATATGGATTTACAGGTTAAAAGATTATAGTTTTATCATACGGTCTAATGGCACGCCCAGAACAAAGTGATGGGAGCGAGGACCGCTTGCACTGGCCCTTTGTCCCTCAGGGCGTGCCACCCGATCCGCAAAATATATGTTTGTATCTTGCTCACCTTTTATCAATTATCTGAGGGTGTCCTGAATTTATATTCCGCAAATCATCGATTCTTCGAGGATTTTCATGTTTTCTCAACTTATCCATTGTGAACTTGCGACTTATCTTTTTAATCTGAGCATAAATCCCTATTTTTCAAGGGGTTAGTGTTGTTTGAATTTCAGGACACCCTCAATTATCTAATCATGAAAGCAACGAAATCAGCAATAATTTGAAATAAAATAATTTCTGACTCGGAGTCCATTATTATTAATAATTACCTGTTCTTTCCTTAACCTCTCGCCTCCGGCCTCCAGCCTCCGGCCTATATAAAAATGCAAATATCAATCATCCTCGCTCATCCGGATACGCGCAGTTTCAATCACTCTATTGCACAAACCGCCGCGGAGCGGCTTACGCAAAACGGGCATGGGGTGGTTTTGCACGATCTGTACGCGGAAGGATTCGATCCGATTCTGCCGATTGGTGAAATTCCCGAGAACGCATCACTGCCGGAGGAAATCGAACGCCATTGCCGGGAAATTTCCGCTGCCGACGGGATCGTGATTGTTCATCCGAACTGGTGGGGGCAGCCGCCGGCGATTTTAAAAGGTTGGATCGACCGCGTTATTCGTCCGGGCGTGGCCTACAAATTCCTCGAAGGCGACTGTGGCGAAGGCGTACCCGTGGGCTTGCTCAGGGCAAAGGCCGCCGTGGTATTGAATACCTCCAACACCCCGGCCGAGCGCGAAACGGCCGCGTTCGGCGATCCCCTGGAAACCCTGTGGAAAAATTGCGTATTTGGCCTGTGCGGGGTGGAAAATTTCTATCGCGAAACGTTCGGCGTGGTAGTAACCAGCAGCGCGGGACAACGCAAACAATGGCTTGGCAGAGTGCGGGAAATCGTCGATTTGTATTTTAAAAAAGATAACCTGTAGTGCCGCGTCCATGCTGATATGAACGGGAGGACAGGCATTCTTGCCTGTCTTTTTCGGGCCAGACAAGAATGTCCGGCCTGCTGATTTGGTTAGAACAGATGCGGCAGTATGCATGGAATCAGATCGCGGCTTCGCCGGATTCGCCGGTGCGGATGCGCACCGCGCCAGTTAGGTCGCTTATGAAAATTTTTCCATCGCCCACCTGGCCGGTTTGGGCCGACTGAATGATGGCGTCCAGCACGGTCTGGAGTTTTTCGTCCGGCACGACCACTTCGACTTTGATTTTGGGCACGAAGTCGACTTTGTATTCCGCTCCGCGATACATTTCGGTGTGGCCTTTTTGGCGGCCGAACCCGCGCACCTCGGTTACGGTCATGCCGATGATGCCGTTCTTGGTTAGGGCGTTTTTCACGTCCTCGGCCTTGAAATGCCGGATAATCGCTTCCACTTTTTTCATTAATAAACTCCTTGAAGATCAACCCATAAACTCAATTCCCGGTCCACTGCCCACTAAATAAATATATAGCCTTCTTCGTTTTGCTGGCTGAGGTCCAGTCCTTCGATTTCGGAGGCTTGGGAAACCCGCAGCCCCATCACGGCGTCGAGGACCTTAAGGATAACGAACGTACCGACGACCGCCAAGCCCCAGCCGGCCGCGACTGCAATGATTTGGGCCTTGAGCACGGAGCCGCCTTCGATCAGGCCCAGCAGTTGTCCGCCTTCGACGGCCCCGGTGGCGCGGACGGCGAAAATCCCGGTGAGAATAGCGCCCATCGTGCCGGCTATTCCGTGAACGCCGAAAACGTCGAGCGAGTCGTCATAACCGAAACGCGCCTTGACCATGGTGCAGGCCGTGTAGCAGGCTGCGCCTCCGGCTGCGCCGATGACCAGGGCGGGCATGAGCGTCACATACCCGGCGGCTTGGGTCACGCAAGCCAGGCCGGCCACAAGGCCCGAACAACAGCCCAGTACGCTCGGTTTTCCGCGATAAATCCATTCCAAGGCGGTCCAGGTAAGGCCTCCTGCCGCCGCGGCGAAGTGAGTAGCGGCAAATGCGCAGGTTGCCAGCCGGCCGGCACACAGTGCGCTGCCGGCGTTGAATCCGAACCAGCCGACCCACAGCATCGCTGCCCCCACGGCCGTATAGGTCATGTTGTGCGGCGGTATGGGCTCGGTTCCATAGCCCAGGCGCTTGCCGAGCAACAATGCGCAGATCAGTGCCGACACGCCCGATGAGATATGGACCACCGTTCCGCCGGCGAAATCCAAAGCCCCGCCGGCCGAAAACTCCTTGGCGTGCTGGCTGCCGTAGGCCAGGATACCGCCGCCCCAGAGCCAATGGGCCAGCGGGCAATATATAAACGTGCCCCACAGAATCATGAACACGATCATGGTGCTGAACTTCATGCGTTCGGCGAATGCCCCGCAGATCAAGGCCGGCGTGATAATGAAGAACATGCCCTGGAACAGCATGTGGGTCATTACTGGGATCGTCAAACCGGGGGCGAGGGCCAGACGCGGCCCATTTTCGGACCACGTGGCATCCACTCCGCGCATGAACAGGTAGCGGAGGTCGCCGATCCACGGCCCTGTGCCGCCGAATACCAGCGAGTAGCCGTACAAGGCCCATAGCAAGGTCATAAGGCACATCAGGAAAACGCATTGCATCATGACGCTCAAGGCATTCTTGCGGCGGACCAGCCCGCAATAGAATAGCGCCAATCCCGGGGCCGTCATCATCAGCACCAAGGCCGAGGAGGTGAGCACCCAGGCATTGTCGGCGGCATTGAATTTGTCTATGTCGGCCGCCGCCTTGGCGGCCTGCAATTCAACGGTCTGATCGCCCGGCGAATCGGCCTTGGCCGGAGAAATCCAGGCCGGCCAAACGACAGCCGAAAGCAGACCCACGATTAGATACCGGCTAAAGTTTCGATTGATTTTCATGAAATCAATTTTCCTCATGGAAAGATTCATCTTAAACGTTGTTTTGAAGGAAATTTTTGTGGTTTATTTGGTAAGTGAGACAAATTTGTCCATAATAGAGCAAATAATGTGCCATAGAATTAAGCAGGATTGCACAAGAAATCTTAAGACTCTCTGCGACAAGACGTTATTGCAGATCGTGCAGAGAAAAAAAGACATTTTTTTGATAGATACTCAGCCGTTTGCCTATTTTCTATGCAGGCGGATGCCTTGAAACAGACAGTTTTGTCACTGCGAGTCATCTCCAAGGTGCAAGTCATCAATCGCACAACTTGAGCTTCCAATGGCAAAACGATGTTTACGCTTTCTGTGCGTTTTCGCCAGACTTGCCGTACAGATTCCCTTCGCGGAATGCGGCGGCCATGGCCAGGGGGACTTGGGCCTCGGCCAGGACGACTTGGGCGCGGTTGCGGGCAACGGCGGCCTTCATTTCCTGTTCGCGGGCAATGGCGAATGCGCGGCGCTCTTCGGCCTTGGCACGGGCCACGCGGGTGTCGGCCTCGGCCTGATCGGCTTGTAGACGGGCGCCGATGTTCTCGCCCACGTCGATGTCGGCGATGTCGATGGACACGATCTCGAAAGAGGTTTGGGCGTCCAGCCCGCGGTTCAAGACGGCCTTGGAGATTTTGTCCGGGTTTTCCATCACTTCCAAGTGGCTGTTCGCGGAGCCGATGGCGGTGATGATGCCCTCGCCCACCCGGGCGATGATTGTCTCTTCGGTAGCCCCGCCGATAAGCTGCTCGATATTGGTTCGCACGGTCACGCGTGCGCGGACTTTGAGTTCCACGCCGTTTTTGGCGATCGCGCTTAAGGTGGATTTTTGCGTGCGTTTTGGGTCCGGGCAGTCGATGACTTTGGGATTGACGCTGGTTTGCACGGCATCGATCACGTCGCGTCCGGCCAGGTCGATGGCCGCGGCCCGATCGAAATCCAGATCGATGTCGGCCCGATGGGCGGCGATGATCGAGCGGATGACCGGCAGCACGTTTCCGCCTGCTAGATAATGGGCCTCGAGCCGGCGGGTGGTTATACCGGATTCAGGTTCGGATCCGATGCCGGACTGCATGGCCATGATCTTGCCCTGGACGATCAATCTGGAGTTGACGCGGCGAAAACTCATGCCGATAAGGCTCCACAGTGTGACATCGGCGCTGGACATGTACGCCTGGAACCACAATCCGCCGTAGTTCAAAATGACCAAAAGCAAAATCGCCCCGAAGACGAGCAATATGCCCAAACCAAATACCGTGGGCAAATTTAGAGCCAGAAGAACAGGAAAACCTTGGAACATGGCAACCTCCGGATGGCTGGACTTTTATATCAATACATATCAAAGCAATAAATATATATCAGAGCAATACTTTGATTTTCGTCTAGTACCCCACCCAATGAGCGGGTAAAATGGCGGATGTATTGATATTCGGGGTGGATTATAGAATCTCAGGTTTTTAATTTCGAGGGACAGATTGCCAATCGACCCAAAAAGCAGTTTCGGCAACCTGCTCCACATGTTTTCTATAGATATTTTTCTGACACTCAATAAGCACTAGAACTCCACTTCCATCAAATCCTCGCCCATTTCGACGCGGGGGAAGATTTTTTGGACAGCGGAGAGGTCGGCGGGGTAATCGGCCTCAAGCAGGGGGTTGATGTGGGTGAGGATCAACCGGCCGACGCCGGCCGCCCGGGCGACCTCGGCCGCCGGAGTGATGCAACTGTGGCCGTATTTTACCGCCAGATCGGCGCGACTATCAGGATAAAAACACTCGTGAACCAGAAGATTCACGCCGCGGATTTTATCCACGTAATCGGCGTCAGCGGCGGCGGTGGTGTCGGTTACGTAGGCCATGCTGCGACCGGGCCAATCGAGCCGGAAACCGAGCGATCCGCCGGGATGTGCCAAAGGGAAGTGCGTCAGGCGCCCCCCGCCGGCCAGCGGCGTTTCTTCGGCCAAAGGTTTTACGTCGAAAGACGGCCGGACGGACAAGTCGTGATAAAAAAGATGTTTTTCGATTGCGTATAGTTTCTCGGGCGTGCCGTGGACGGTCACTCTGCTCAGGGGATGCTCCCACATGACGCTGAACAGGTAGGATAAACCAATGACGTGATCCAGGTGTGCATGAGTAATGAAAATATCCAATTCGTCGGTTTGTAGATATCTGCCCAACCGATACATTCCAGTCCCGGCATCCAAAACCACTCCGCACGAAGGAATCGCCAGGCACGGCGTGTGGCGCCGATCGCTGGGATGATATCCGGAGGTGCCCAGGAGGATGAGTTTCATAAGCCACTATTTCTGCTGTTTAAACAACTGGTCCAGGCCTTTGTTTAGTCCGTCTTCCAACATATTTTTAGCGGCATTTTTGATGAACTGTTTGCTGAGTTGTTCCATTGCGGCCCGGTCGAGTTGCGGTTTTTGCAGAGTTCCGGCAATGGGGATGCGGATGGTTTGATTTTTCAAGCTTGAAGCCAGGGGATTATTTTCCAGCCACTTGGGCGGCACGGGCATTTCGGTCATGATCGCCAGCGTCTGGTCCAAGCCCACCGACCCGTAGGTGCGAATCGTGAAATCGGGGAAGATCAACTCCAAATCCTTATGATATATGCGGCCGTTTGCCATTTGGAAGGGCACGACCCCTTCGCGGCGGAGTTTGGCCGGAGTCTCGCGGCCCATCAGGACCGCCAGTTCGCGTATCAGCGGGCCGGGCCCGATCTCTATGGAATGGATAATAAACTTCCCTGCAAACGTGCCCTTGGCCGGATCGTTAAGCGGAATGTGGCATCCTTCCATGTCGATGGAAAAAGCCCCTTGGGCCGTGGTTACATCGGCCAGCACCGGAGCGATGAATTTAAGGAAGAATGCGCACATGCGGGGATTGATTTGCACCTGACGCACAAGCGGGCCGGGCGGCACGGTGAGTTCCATCGGTTGGGGCGACAGTCGCACCTTCGGCGCCAAGTACACTTTTCCTTGACTGACGGCCAACTCCGCGGGTTCGATTTGCAAAACTCCGTCGGCCAGAACGGGCTTTATCTCGCCCGGCCCGACTTGGAAACCGTACACGTCGGCCGAATCCCATTTTAGTCCGGCATTGGCCGCTCCGTCAGTCAAAGTGAGCGGACCGCGCCACGACGCCCCGGAAGCCTCGCGTCCGACAAAGCGGATGTTCTGACCCAAGTATGGGCGCAGCAGGCCGCAAAGCCGATCCAAATCGTAATTAATTTGCCCGGTAAAATCGGCTTGGGGGGAAAAGGGGGACGGACCCCTTTTGTCAGTGTCTTTTTCCAAGCCAGGTTGTGCGTACCGGCCCGCGACTGCGGCGGCAACGAAGCTGGAGGCGATTTGCGCTTGTTCGAGCCGGATGGTTCCGGTCTTGTTTTCGTAATCGCCGCGGGCGGAAAGGCGGATGAGCGGTTCTTGGAATTTTCCGCCTGCGGAATCGGCCATGGCCAGGTTGTTTACATCGGCGGCGGCTTCGATTTTCACCAGATCGGCGGTTTGCTTGAATTGCAGGTTGCCGACAAATTGCCCGCCCATGGCCCAGGTTTGCGGTTTTGTGCGATCGACGAACCATTGGCTCAAGCGTCCGAGGTCGCCCTGATATTTGACCGTGCCGCTGATTTCAAACGGTCCGTTTTGCGGCATGGCCATGAGGAAATTGTCGGCCTGAACCGCCAGGCTGGTAGTCGCCAAAGCGGCGGGGGCGAGTTGCAGGCGATATTGCCGCTGGTCCCACGATCCGGCCGCGGTAAGTTCGAGTTCGGGTTCCTGCATATTTATGTAGGGCGAGTCCAAGGCAAACTGCGTGGCGTGGATTTTTGCCTGGCCGATGTTTACGCCGTCTTTTGACGCGGTTGCCTGAATGTCGAGATCGACCGCGCCCGTCAATCGCCAATTCGAAAGGGGTAAAAACGATGCCGCTCTGGCGGTCCAATTCCGCAATTGGCCTTGCATCAACACGCGGATCGGCCAGATGCCGCCCTGCTTCAGATCGGCGACCGGTTGCAGCAACTGCGCCGTCAGCCGATCATCGCCGGCCTGGACATTGACCGCGGCGGCGTCCAGTCGGGTGTCGGCCGCTGCGTCGGTTTTACCTTTGGCCGAGCAATACAAGAGCAGATTTTCCTCCCGCCAGGGCTGCTTATCGGGCAGAACAACTTGCAGGTTGTGGAGTTGCAGTTCGGCGTCGGCGGTGAATTGCTGCTGCGGATCACGT
>JBEKIK010000022.1:0-10041 GCA_050011795.1 Thermoguttaceae bacterium
AACATCAGAAGCAATCGCCGCTTCCCTCTGCTTCGCAAGAACAGGCCCCTGATTACGTGTTGTCGGCGGGACTAAAATCCGCGGACTTGTTCACTTCATCGCACGGTCCGACCATTCTTTTGCCGCTTGGCGCTGGGCAACAAGCGCCCGGTTTACCGCCGCGTTATCCTATGTCCTCTACGAACAGTGCGCGTTGGGGCATGCCAATGGACATGATGCCGATCGTGGCCCGGCCGGCAGACGGACCGCACCTTCACAAGATTGTTGACGGCGACACTCTGGGCGATCTGGCTGCTCGATATTTGGGTTCGGCCGCTCGGGCGGTGGAGATCTTCGCGGCCAACCGGGACGTGCTCGCCGATCCGGAATTATTGCCCATCGGCGTGGAATTGAAGATTCCCGCTCGCGAAGGCGGAAGAAGTAGATAGTTTCTGTTGCGGAAAATCGGAAATTCGGGTGCCATGGCCACGCTTGCGTGGCCATGCAGTATTTTTCTCTGACTTTCAACATGCCCACGACAAGCGTGGGCATGGCACCCGTGCCAAAAAGATCAGCTTTGCCGGAGCGGTGAAAGTGACACTGGCTTTCTCGAACTGTCTCTGTCAAGCCAGTCCATCGACCCGCCCACGGGTGTACGATAAAATGCTTCGCCAGATAGCCCGATATACTAATCATCATCCCTTGGGCCGCGCGGAACCACGACTGGTCAAACGTGACCGCGTTCGTTACGGTGCCCTCCGCGAACCCCGTTGTAAAGCCCGCCTAAAATGCTTATCTTAGGGCCATTGTAAACTGTCCCCGGAATTCCGCGAACGAATTTACAGCTAAAGGTCATTAGTACGGGTAAGGAGCCGGTTCGGACCATGGGCATTTTGAACTATGCAGGCTATATTGGCCAGGGCCTAGTTTGGCGGCCCAACTTGCACCGCATTGTGTGCATTTGAAGCTAAGAGTCGCACCGCATTGTGTGCATTTACAGGCAACCAAAGTGTGGTCACGCTGACGATTCGCCCCGCATTGTGTGCATTTGCAGCCAACCCAAGTGTGCTCATGCTTCCAAGTCGCCCCGCATTGTGTGCATTTACAGGCAACCCAAGTATGGTCATAGTTACGAGTTGCACCGCATCTCAAGCATTTGCAGCCATTCCAGGCAATATGGCTTTCCAAACCACATCGACTGCATCTGCAGTCAACCCAAGTGTGGTTTTGGTCCCGGACTTGGCCGCATTGCGTGCATTTGCAGCCATCCCAAATGTGGTACTGCGTCAAGCCGCACCTTGAGCACTTACAATTTGCCCATGTGTGACCAAAAATAAGACAGATAAAGCTCATCGCTCATTTCTCCTCAACTTCTTATTAGGCCGACCGGAAGAAGAAAAGGGGTTGAATTGTTTCAGTGAATGATAGGAAATTGGTTTCTCCAAAAGACTTATTGTAAACAGGAGAAAGTACCGCAGCAACACAGCGGCTCTGGACGGCCCAAGGCGGGACTGCCCTGGAATTCCCCTACCCGGTTTTGAATTCATCCTTCCTCCTTCATCCTTCATCCTTTAGAACCGGGCAATAAATTGCCCGGCCCTAACATCTCTCATCCCTCATCCTTTTTCCTTACTGGTGTGGGAGTTTGCGTTCTTTCCAGAGCCAGGATTTTGCCGCATCGCTTTTTACCAGGCGGAGGTTGAGGAAAGCGTTGATAATTTCCTCGGTTTTGAGGTTTTTCTCGGTAAGAAGATTGGCGCCTTGCAGTTTTGTTTCCAGAGGGGTGAAGAAGAGAGTCTGTTGATCGGCCTTTTTTTCAGGATCGGGTTTGGGGTGATCGCGTTCGAAAATGGAATATACCCGTTTTGCTTCGCTTAAGGCTTTGTTGTCGCCGTTGCCGAGGAGGATCAACACGGAAATGTCGTTTCGCACGGCCGGATTTTGCACGGCGTGGCGTATGGAAATTCCTTTGAAGGAGGTCTCCGGCGATATCAGCACCAGGGCTTTAACGAACCGGCCGAGTTTTAAAGACCCATATTCCGGCGCGCCTTGATCGTAGCCCACGGCGTCGTACCAGGCGAACTCCAGGGCGATCGAGGCGCCCATTTCCGCGCCGACCAGGCAAAGTTTGTCCAGGTTCAGTTCGCCGGCATTGTTCTTTTCCCAAAGAAATTCCTTGACGGCTTTCAGATCCTGGTAGGCCATCAAGTTGAATTGGTTGGGGGCCAGGGTGGCCGCATCCAGAGTCTCGTCCTTGCCGTGAAGGGTTTTCAGCCGGGTGCTGTCACCGTGGCCGCGTAGATCGGGCACTATCACCGCGAATCCTTTGGATTGAAGAAACGGGGCGAAATCCTTGGTATAGTCCGTGCGATTGTGTTTCCATCCGTGCAATAGAACGATTGGAATCGATTCCTTGCCTTTGCCGCCGCGATAGTAGGTTGCCGCCAGTTGCACGCTGTCGGCGGTTTGCAGGGTGACGTCTTCCGGCTTGGGCAATTCTTCCGCGGCGGTTTTGCCGGCGGGGGCTGTTTTATTTGCCGGCTTGTTGTCATCGGCGGCAAGAATATTCGCCGCGAAAGCGCAAAACAAAAGCAGGACGGTCAAGAGAATCGCCGCACGAAGGCCTTTTATTGATGTTTGCTTGGATAACAAGCTGGCAAGTAAATCTTTTTGCCCCATTTTCCGGCCGTCCCGACCAACCTTCGGTTGGTGCCCGCGGCCTCGGTTCATTTGCCATGCAAACGTCAATAACTCGTCCAATTGTACATCCGGCGTCCTTCTTGTAGTAATCATGATCTTGCGTCCTTGGCAAAGACGTAGTGCTTGGGGGTAAAAAAAGATCGCTGTCTTCTCTCCTTTATCTTAAATCCGCCGTTCAGCGCAGTCAACAAGCGAAGATTTTGCCGATAGCGGGCGAACTTCTATCGCAAGGCCGAGTTGTCCCGGCCCAGATCGGCGTAAGGGTCATGACCGTAGAAATGCCGGGCGATTTGGTCGGCCAGGACGGCGATGAACTCGCGGCGAAATTCGGATTCCTGCACGTCGGAGGTTTGAATGTAAGCATTCGGCGGGTAAACGGTCTGGGGCAGTATTTTTTCGAACAGCACCTTGCCGCCGTCTTTGCAATCGTAGACGTGAACCGAGGCATTGGCCTTGCCCTGGTACAGCGTCCGCGCTTGATAGATGCCGAACTTTTCCAGTTCCACGCCGACCACCACGTCGGCCTGCAATGCCTTGCCTACCTCGGCGTATTCTTCCCATTTGTTCTCTTCGCACCACTTGTTCACCTTTTGAGCGTCGACGACCTTGATCTTCCCAACGCGCTCTTGCAGCAATTTGCTCATTTCTCGGACAAGTTCCCGGCCGGCGGCGGAATCGGCGTAATTCAAATCCGCGGGCGCACGGCAGACCACGGCCACTTTTTTGCCTTTCAGTGCCGCGTATTCGGGCCCCACGTCGTCGCCTTTGAAGAAATACAGCGCGGTTGCAATCGCGCTGCGGCATCCGCCGGATAAGGCCAAGGCCGCTGCCGCGAGCAAGAAGGCCGCGACCAACCATCGGTTGGTGCCCGCGAATCGAATAGAGGGACGATACATTGTACTATCTCAAGCGGTTGACCGCGGGGCGATTTTATCGAAGGGCCGAGTTGTCCTGGCCCAGATCGGCGTATGGATCATGGCTGTAAAAATGCCGTGCGATTTGGTCGGCCAGCACGCACACGAACTCGCGGCGAAATTCGGATTCCTGCACGTCGGAGGTTTGAATGTAAGTATTCGGCGGGTAAACGGTCTGGGGCAGTATTTTTTCAAACAGCACCTTTCCGCCGTTTTTGCAATCGTAGACCTGAACCGAGGCATTGGCCTTGCCCTGATACAGGGTTTGCGCTTGATAGATGCTGAACTTTTCCAGTTCCACGCCGACCACCACGTCGGCCTTCAGGGCCTTTCCGACTTCGGCATATTCTTCCCAGGTGTTTTCGTCGCACCACTTGTTCACCTTTTGGGCGTCGACGACCTTGATCTTCGGAACGCGCTCTTGTAGCAATTTGCTCATTTCTCGGACCAGGTCGCGGCCTACGCCGGAATTGGCGTAATTCAATTCGGTGATGGGACGGCAGACCACGGCCACCTTTTTACCTTTCAGTCCCGGATAATCGGGGTCAACGTCGGTGCCTTTGATCAGATACATGGCCGTGGCCATCACGCTTTGACAGCCGCCGGATAAGGCCAAGGCCGCGGATGCGACCAAGACGGCCGCGACCAACCGACCATGCCACGCGACCATGCTTCGCACGGTGCCCTGCCCGTTGGCGCCCGCAAATCGAAAAGAGGGACGATCCATCGTACGACCTCAAGTAAATGAAGTGTGTCGGAATATTATTTGCTCAGAAGGCGAAATCCCCATTGGACGAGCGTTATCGCTAAAATCACGGCCGATACGTATCCCACGCTTTTGCCGTTGGGCCTCCAGATGAGCCATCGGCCTCGGACGGCGGAAAACATCGACCACGGAACGGCGGCCATGGCCAACACCGCCAGCAGTACGCCGCCGGTATTGGCCTGAAAAGCCCTTAATAATTCACCATGCATCAGACAGGCCCAGGCGGTAGTCATGCCGCAAGTCGGACATGGGACGCCGAATAACACCAGAAACGAACAAGGCGGCAAGCCCAACTGCTGATGTGTTCCCAGTTGGAAAGGGCTCGGTTTTAAAAATGCAGCCAATGCAAACAAAAAAACCAGGCCCAACCCAATTGCACCCAGCACCAACCTGAGTTGGCCGGGAATTTCCTTTCGTTCATTCTGATGGTATTCTGGCACGTCTATACACGGTCACGCGGGGCCAAAGGATAGCCGGAAATCGTTGCATCCACAATACGGATTTGTCGGGTTTATCCGGCGGGAAAAACAATGGGTATTATGCGCAAGTAGGGGAATACAGGGAAGGGCATAGGGCAGGGAAGGTATTCATAGTTCCCGCGAAACCGCAAGCGGTTTGCCGTTAGAGGCTTTGAGTCGGCTCGTGATTTTTTGTCAAGCGTTCGGCCGCGGCCTCGTCGATGCTGATGCGGCGGATGGCGGTTGCGCGCCCGGTTTGGGAATCCACGTCCACAATAGAGCCTTGTAGGCGCACGTCTTTTGTGGCCACCTCGAAATGGGTAGGGCGAAAGGTGCGGGCGGTTTCCATTACTCGGTCTATACGGCGGCCGAGGATGCTGTCAAAGGAGCCGGTCATGCCCACGTCGCATTGGAAGGCGGTGCCGTGGGGAAGAATTTGCTCGTCGGCGGTGGCTACGTGGGTATGGGTTCCCAACACTGCGCTCACGCGGCCGTCGAGGAATCGACCCATTAGTTGTTTGTCGCTGGTGGCCTCGGCGTGGAAGTCGAGAAGGATTACGCGGACATCGGGCGGAAGGGAAGCCAAAATCCGCTCGGCGGCCTGAAAAGGGCAATCCACCGGCGGCATGAACACCCGGCCGACCAAGGTGAATATGGCCACGTTTACTTGTTGCCGGGTGCGAAGCACGGCCACATCCCGGCCCGGCGCCGAGGCCGGGTAATTTCCCGGACGCACGATCCGCCGCTCGGTTTGCAAGAGGGGAAAGATTTCTTTGCGCCGGTACACGTGATCGCCCATTGTAATGCCGTCGATGCCCGCGGTAACGAGTTCTTGATGGATTTCGGGAGTCAATCCCGACCCGCCCGCCGCGTTTTCGGCATTGGCCACTACCAAATCAAGCCTTTCGGCCGCGCGCAAAGGCCGAATCGCTTGCAAGCAGATCTGCCGGCCTGGTTTTCCCACAATGTCGCCGATAAAGAGAATTCGCACGGAAGTAAGTTTTAAGTTTTCAGTTTTCAGTTTTCCCTAACTCCTAATCCCTTGCCTCTAATCTCTAATCTCTCACCGGGCCATTTCCACGTGGCGGGTTTCGCGGAGCACGGTGACTTTGATTTCCCCGGGATAGGTGAGTTGTTGTTCGAAGGCTTGCACGATGTCGTGGCAGATTTTGGCGGCGGTTTCGTCGGTGGTTTCCTTTGCGCTTACCAGGACCCGCAGTTCGCGCCCGGCCTGGATGGCGTAAGCCTGTTCCACGCCGGAGAATTTATTGGCGATGGATTCGAGTTCTTCCATTCGCTTGACGTAGCGTTCCAGGGTTTCGCGGCGTGCGCCGGGGCGCGATGCGCTGCAGGCGTCGGCGGCGGCAACCAGCACGGTATAAGGATTTTCGATCCTTAGATCGTCGTGGTGGCAGAGTGCGGCGTGAACGACCTCGGGCGGTTCGCCGTAGCGTTTCAGGAGGTCGCCGCCGATTTTGGGATGCCCGCCTTCGGCCTCGTGGTCGGCGGCCTTGCCAATGTCGTGCAACAGGCCGCAGCGCCTGGCCAGTTTGCCGTCCAGGCCCATTTCCTAGGCCAACATGCCGGCGATAAAGGCCACTTCGACGGAGTGCCGCAATTCGTTCTGGGTGTAGCTGGTGCTGAAATGGTGCCGGCCCAGCAGGTTGATCAGGCGTTCGTGCAGGCTGTGGATTTCGGTTTCCTGGCAGGCCTGCTCGCCGAGTTTTTGGATGTGCTTTTCCAATTCGCGCTGGGTGGCCGCCACGATTTCCTCGATCCGCGCCGGGTGGATGCGGCCGTCGGCGATGAGTTTTTCCAGGGACATGCGGGCGACTTCGCGGCGGATCATGTCGAAGGCGCTGACGATGACCACGCCCGGCGTATCGTCGATGATCACGTCCACGCCGGTGGCTTTCTCGAAGGAGCGGATGTTTCGCCCTTCGCGGCCGATGATGCGGCCTTTCATTTCGTCGTTGGGAATGCCCACGGTGCTGGTGGTGGTTTCGGCCGTGTGCACGGCGGCGTAGCGCTGGATGGCCGTTAGCAGGATCTCACGCGACTTTTCCTCGCAAATTTCGCCCAGCATCTTTTCGTGGCGGAGGATAATGGTCCCGGTCTCTTGCTGGAGTTGCTGGTTCAGGATTTCCAGCAGACGCTTAGTGGCTTCTTCCTGGTTTAAGCCGCTTAGTTCGTGCAAGGTTTGCCGCTGGAGGTCGAGCAGTTTGGTCAGTTCCTCCTTGCGGCGGTTGGCTTCCTGGATGCGTTCGGTCAGTTTGCGCTGTGTGCTCTCCACCATTTTTTCCTGTTTGCGCAACTGTTCGGCCTGTTCTTCCAAGGCGTCCTGGCGCTTATCGAGCAGGCGTTCGCGTTCGTGAAGCTCGCCGCGCAGGCGGCGGAGTTCTTTTTCGCTTTCGGCCTGCTGCTGCAAGGCGAGTTCCTTGATTTCCAACTCGGCCTCGCGGCGGAAATTTTCCACGTCCTGCTTGGCTTTGCGCACGATTTCCAGGGCTTCCGATTCGGCGTCCCTGCGGCGAAGCCGATCCAAAAGGCGGATCAGAAAAAAAGCCATTAAGAACACCGCGGGCGCGCCGATAAGAACTGTAAACACTAAATATTGGTATGAAATCATGGATCAACTCTCTGCAATTTCCATTACCGAGCGCCGCGGTCCCTTCGTTTACGGACGAAAAGATTATTTCAACCCGTCTGTCGATAGACCATCATCGGCCGAACCGCGAGGCATCGGAAGCACTCAACGCGCCGTTTAACCCCAAGCGCGGGGCGCAGGAGGAGAGAAGTTTGGACAAAGGAGCGGAGTTTCCACCACGAAATAATCCGGCTGATAGGGATTTATGCGAGATCGGCCGCGGCGATGGGGTGATATAACGGCAAGAGCCGGATGCCGGCCCAAAAGACCATTTAATTTTAAGTCTGCCAAAATAACGTTGACTTTCATTTCACCAACGCCGGAGCAATGCGCACCGTTCGAATCATGTCGGAACCGAAGCGTTCCCGCTTCGCTCGGCGCGCAGGGCCGAACTGAGCGGGCGACCGATCGGCCGCCGCATAAAAATCCCACCAACCACCGGATGAGTATCATTATCAGGTGCATGGTTGCATGAACCCTGAAGTTGGGCGGTTCTGGCTGCCAAAAACAAACTTCGTCAAATTTCTCTTCCTGACAGTACGTTGACTTCGATCCCCTTCGTGGACGACCAAAGGCACTCGAACTACATTTTTCACAGTGTTTTCTTCGCGTTTACCACAACACCCTTCAATTGTTCAAGACACCTGAATGGATGGTTTGGCCGCGAACGTAACATCACTTAATCTAATCTTATCAGAGTCTTAAGAAACTGCAACTGGTATAGGTGCCAACTGCTTGAGATATTCTGTTCCACGCCGTGGAATAAGCCGAGTCTACCGACTAAATAACCATATAGAGGGGGTGTTGTAATTCGCTTAGTGTCAATGGAAAATGGAAAACGATGTTTTATTCGTCAGGATTCAGGGTTCAAAATTCAGCACTCATGTATGATTTATAACCCCTGCCCCCTGCCCCCTGAACCCTTAGCTATGTCCTTGCATCCTTTCGAGACACGTTTGGCCGCCTTGTGGCCGCCCGATGAGTGGCGGGATTTGACCGTGTTGGCGGCCGTTTCCGGCGGGGCAGATAGCGTGGCATTGCTTCGGGCCGTGGCGGCCTTGAAAATCGGGGGCCCCGGCCGGCTTTGCGTAGCGCACTTTAATCATAAACTCCGCGACGAGGCCGAGGACGACGAGCGGTTCGTAGTCGCCTTGTGCAAACAGCTTGGTTTATCGTGCGAAACGGGCTTTGGCCACGTGGCGCAATTGGCGGCCGACGCAAGCGAGGGGATCGAACCGGCCGCACGCCGGGCACGATACGACTTCCTGAAAGAAACCGCCGGCCGCCTGGGCGCACGTTTTGTGCTCACCGCCCATACCGCCGACGATCAGGCCGAAACGATCTTGCATCGCATAGTCCGCGGCACGGGCATTGCCGGACTGGCCGGCATGTCGCGATCGAGGCGATTGGGCCATGCAACGCTGTTGCGTCCGCTTCTTGGCGTCCGCCACCGTGAACTGGAAGAATATCTACACGATATCGGCCAGCCGTTCCGCCGGGACTCCAGTAATGCTGACCGCCGTTTTACGCGAAATCGGATCAGGCACGAACTTCTGCCCATGCTCACACGGCATTACAACTCCGCGGTCGCCGATGCGCTATTGCGCCTGGGCAGCCTGGCGGCCGACGTGCAAGGAGTAATCGACGAACTGGTCGATCAACTCCACCAACGGGCAGTGAAGTTTGAAAACAAGTCTGCCGTGGAGATCGACACCGCCCAGTTGGCCGGTCAGCCGCCGCATTTATTGCGAGAACTGCTGGCGCTGGTCTGGCGCCGGCAATCGTGGCCCATGCGGCCCATGGGCTTTGTCCAATGGGATCAATTGGCCCGGATGCTTTTGATATCAGATGCGGATTGTTCTTCATCAACGGCCGTAAATAAGAAAATCTTCCCCGGCAACGTGCGGGCCGAAATTCGCGATGGTCTGCTGAGGTTGGTCCGCGCAGAATAAATCAGTGTGATACACTATAATTGTTTAGCCCCGGCACTTGTGCCGGGAGATTTTTTATGTGTTTATTTGAAAGCAAACAATGAACGAATCCGAACTGGAACAGGCTGTTTTGAATCTTATCGCCCGGGTGGAATATCGGCCCATGAAGCCCCGGGCGATCGCCAAGCAATTGCAGGTGCCCGAGGAAAAAATCGCCGATCTGAAACGGGCGGTCAAACGCCTGGTGCATCACGGTCGATTGCAGTACGGGGCCAACCATTTGGTGACGGCCGTCGAGCAGGGGGTCGTAGCCGGGAAAACCAGCCCGGGCCGGATCACGGGCGTATTTCAACGTACGAAAAAGGGATTCGGATTCGTCCGACCTCACGGCGCAACTTCCGAAGATCGGGAAAAAACGGATCTATACATCCCGGCCGATCGGGCCAGCGACGCCTCGACCGGCGACACCGTCTTGGTGCAGCTTCTAAAGCATCGACCCGGCGAACCCGGCTTGCGCGGCGAAATCGTCGAGATCATCGAGCGGGAAACGCATCAATTCGTGGGCACGTATTTCGAATCGCGCGGGGCGGGCTACGTGCAGGTCGACGGCACGCTGTTCGCGCAGCCGATCTACGTCGGCGATCCG